>JAHUZY010000058.1 GCA_019264505.1 Phenylobacterium sp.
GGCCGACGGTCACCGACTGATCGCGGTAATCGCCCGAGAAGACGCCCGGTTGAGCCGAAGCGCTGCCGGTCGAAGCGAAGTCGAGGTCCGAACCGCCGAGATATCGGTAGGTCAGGTCGACATCGAGACGATCGGTGGCGCGCCAGGCCAGACCGGCCAGCAGCTGGTAGGCCAGAGCCGTGTCTTCGTCGTCGATGGTCAGGTTCTGGATGGCCGGGTTGGCCGCGGTGAACGGACCGTTCATGGTGGCGAACTGGCCGACCACATCCATCTTGACGTGATTGACGCCGACGCCGGCGCCGATGAACGGATTGATGACCGCGCCCGGAGCGATGTCATAGATGACATTGCCCATGAGGGTCCAAGCTTCGACGTCGCCGTTCGGCGAGCCGCAGTTCGGAGCCGCAGCGGTGCGGACCACGCCGGGGGTGCAGAGGCCGGCGAACGAGCCGGGGGCGCCGCGGACGCTGGCGATGTCGCCGGGGCGATAGCCGCCTTCGAGTTCAACGCGCCAGTTGGGGTTCAGGCGATAGCCGAGACGGGCGAAGCCGGCCCAGTCGTCGTCCTGATTGAATTCCCAGTTGTAGGGGGCGCCGCCGGGGCCGTTGTTGGACGAGCCGGTCTCAAGGCCTTCCGGCCAGTGATAGCCCAGGTCCATCGCGCCGTACCAGCCGGCGTCTTGTGCAGACGCGCCAGACGCGGCGAAAACCGCGGCCATTGCGGCCCCTGCCAGGAGTTTGAATTTCATATTTGAGCCCTCTTCATGCCCTCTGCTGCGGCCATATGACCCAGCAGCGTTATAGCAAGGCCGACAGGATGCGAAAGTGTCGCCAGAGCAACACCCTTGCGCAATCCTTCAGCCGATTGGTCGAATTTCGCGAGAAAGTCCTGGTCGTCCCCCTCCCTTGACCCCAGCGCGCGCATCCTCCGCACTGGGGGATGCCTCAGGGGCTCTCGCCGCCCCTTCGGCCGCCGGGCCGACAAACACAACTAGATCCCGACGAGGGCTCTTCCCCCCTTCCGCCGAGACGACGCCAGTTCCGCGACCCGCCGGCCTAGGCGCCGGACACATCGCAAGGCGAGACGTCGGGGGCTCTAACGCTGATCCCGGATGGGGGTTCCCAAAAAAAATCGTCCGTCCGGAGAACGCTTCAGCCTCAGCGCCTTCTACTGCGATGATGTTGCAGCCCGAAGGGGAAATTCGCAACGACGTTCTCTCAGGAGTGGAGCCAGCCTCAGCACACCGGTGAACAGCAGGGCTGGATTCAGGTCTTGTCCGTCGCCCGGGCGCGACGACCGCGACCACCCAGGGAGTCGGGACGATTGAGGTCCTGACGATACTCATCCCGCCGCTCGTGGATCGAAGCGATCACCAGCCCCATGGGCACGCCGATCTCGACCAGCACCGTCTCCGAGAGCTGAAGACTCGCCTCCACCGTCTCCGGTACGGCGTCGGTGGCGCCCATCTCATAGAGCCGCTTGGCGTGGCGGGCGTCCCTCGCCCGGGCCACGATGACCAGATCGGGCCGGATGCGCCGGGCGACCGCCACCACGGTCTCGGCGGCCTCAGGATTGTCCATGGTCACCACCAGGGCGCGGGCCTCCCCCAGACCGCAGCGCATGAGAAACTCGCTGCGGGCGGCGTCGCCGAAGAAACAGGGCAGGCGATTGCGGCGGGCCTGTTCCACCAGGCGCGGGTCGCGCTCGGCGGCGACCCAGCTGGCTCCGTGACGGGTCAGCATGTCGCCCACCAGCTGCCCCACCCGGCCAAAGCCCACGATCAGGACGCCAGCGGGTTCGCCCCCATCCTCCGGAGACTCCGCCACGGAGGGCGGCGGCGCGCGGCGAGCGACCTTCTGACCGAGCCAGGCCAGAACCGGAACCAGGGCCATGGTGAGGGTGGCCGAGACGATCACAAACTCGCCGACCTCCCGGGGCATGACCCCCAGTCCCATGGCCTGGTCGAGGATCACGAAGGCGAACTCGCCGCCGGCCGCCAGCGGCAGGGCGATCTCGATCGCGCCCAGGCCCGTCATCCCCGCCAGGCGCGCCAGAACGTAGATCACCGCCCCCTTCACCAGCAGCAGACCGCCGGCAAACGCCAGAACCTCCAGGGGCCGGGCGGCGACCAGGGACAGGTTCAGACCGATTCCCACCGACAGGAAGAAGAGACCCAGAAGCAGGCCCTTGAAGGGCTCGATGGTCACCTCGACCTCGTGGCGGAACTCGGTCTCGGCCAACAGCAGGCCGGCGATAAAGGCGCCCAGCGCCATGGACAGGCCGGCCAGCGCGCTGACGAGGCCCGCGCCAATCACCACCAGCAGGCAGGCGGCCATGAAGAGCTCTTCGCTCTTGGCCCGGGCCACCGATCTCAGGAGGGGCCGAAGGAGGAGCCGGCCGAAGGCCACCAGCCCCACCATGCCCAGCACCGCAGGGGCGAAGGCGAGCAGCAGGCCGGGCGAGAGCTCCTCGCCTCCCTGGGCCCCCAGGACGGCCAGGGTCACCAGGATCGGCGCCACCGCCAGATCCTGGAACAGGAGGATGGAGAAGGTGGCGCGCCCGGTGGTGGAGTGGTGACGACGCTGTTCGATCAGCACCGGCATGACGATGGCGGTGGAGGACAGGGCCAGCGCCGCGCCGATAGCGGCCGCCGGGGCGATTTCCATGCCCAGCAGCATGGCGATCCCGGCCAGGATCGCGAGGCTGAGCCCGACCTGTCCCGCCCCAAGTCCGAACACCAGCCGCCGCATCAGGCGCAGGCGCTCCCAGGAC
>JAHUZY010000070.1 GCA_019264505.1 Phenylobacterium sp.
GCGGCTACCGCCCTGATGCTCTGACCGTCCTTCAAGGCTTTCTCGACCTTCTGAAGACGGATCGGCGGGATGGGCGGGCGACCGATGCGGATGCCTTTTTGCCGACAGCGTTCGTGCGCGGCTCGTACACGGCTGCCCGACACGATCACGCACATGAGCGCGCGGGGCAGCAACGCCTTCATCGGCAAAGACCTCGCTCAGACCATGACCTTCCTTACCCCCGACGAAGTTGAGCAGTTGGAGGCGTTGAACGCATGGACTGGTCGAGGTGATTTGATCCGTTTTCGCCACTGGGACCAGTTCAACCAGACCGCTGGTCGCAACCTTGGCTTTCGGAAAGTTGGCGAGGTTCGGCACGACCTTCTGATTGGCCATCGTCTACTGGCGTGCCTGCTGGGCGATGGGCTGGGCCGGAGCCGGTACGACCTGCGCCTGCACATCTCGCGCGCTGGCCGATACCGGGTGCGCGTAAAGGCGGCCTGACTGCCGTGGAATCCCTTACCGGTGTCATCTTCTTATAGACCCCCTAAGCAAGTGACATCGGTAGGGGAAAAGGAGTGGGCCGCGCGCAGGCCCACGGCGCCGCCAGCCCGCCGTGACAAAACCCTCCCCGAAAACACCGGACAGAACTCGTGGGAAATCAACGGCGCCGCTGGCCGAGATCGGCGTGGTCGGAACTATCCGGTTTTGATGCGGCGATGTCGCGTGGCTAAGCTCGCCCCGGAAGGGTGAGCGCGGATGTACAAGACGACCTCGAAGTCGATGCAGCGAGGTGGGCGCGACATCCCTCGCAAGAAGCCCATCTTGCGGCATCCACGAGCACGGGCGACCGAAGACGAACTCCGAGAGTTCAGCACCGGCGAGACCCCGCAAGATGACCTGCTCGACCAACTTCGACCCGTGGTGAAACGTCTACGGGGAGCCAACAACTTGAGGCCCGGCCAACTCGCCAAGTTGCTGAACGCCGAGGGCTGGACGACGGCTCAAGGCCGTCGCTGGGACGAGCGCAAAGTGGTCTTGCTCTTGAGACTGCTCGCCGAGCAGGCGGCTCGCCGCCGAACGGTCAGAGCTACAGCCCCCAAACCGGTGACGGCCAATGGACGAGCACCCCTTAGTCCCGAAGAGGTGGCTCGTCGGCTCAGCGTGCTGGGCGGGGTCAAAGGCTGAGGCTCAGCCAACGTAATCGACCGGATCGAACTCGGCCCCGTGGAAGGAGACGTAGGTCACCCGGTTCATGCCTCGGGTCTCGATCAGACCGTTGGTGAGCATCGAGGTGACCAGCCCTGAAGCCATGGCCTGAGCCAACCGCCAGCACACCGGCGGCGGCAGGGTGATCGAGGTCTCGAACGTCCCCTTGGTCGCCTTGATGTAGCCGACCCACTTCCGCAGCACGTCGTCCTCATCGAGCAGCTTGTGATCGACCAAGGCGGGCTCGGGCCAGAGCGTCGCTTGGCCTTCCCGGCCCTTGAAACGATCCGGCCAGATGCACTCCGTGGCGAACTGGACGGTCTGGCTCTCGTCGAACGGCCGCCACTCCCGCCGCTGGCGGTTATGCTCGATCCTGAAGCTGTAGCTCAGCGACGGCGCCCGGACATGGAAGACGTACTCTTCGTGGGTGCGAACCGGCTTCTTGGGTCTGGGCATGACCGATCTTCCTCGGATCGTTGACGCGCAGATGATCCGTGAGATCGTCTCGGAGATGAAGCGAGCGGCACTTTATGTGAGGGTCAGCCAAGACTCCCAGACGGTCGAGAACCAGCTTCTCGTCCTCAACGAGGTGGCCCAACGGTCGGGCTGGACCATCGTCCACACCTTCTCCGACGAGGGCATCTCCGGCGCCAAAGGCCGCGACAAACGGCCCGGCTACGATGCCCTCCTGAAGGCCGTGGCGAGGCACGAGGTGCAGATCGTCGCCGCATGGTCCGTGGACCGTCTGGGACGCTCCCTGCCCGATCTGGTGGGCTTCCTGAGCGACATCCAAGCCAAGGGCTGCGACCTCTATCTGCACCAGCAGGCCATCGACACCTCGACACCCTCCGGCCGCATGCTCTTCCAGATGCTCGGGGTCTTCGCCGAGTTCGAACGCGCCATCCTCGTCAGCCGTGTACGAGCCGCGCACGAACGCTGTCGGCAAAAAGGCATCCGCATCGGTCGCCCGCCCATCCCGCCGATCCGTCTTCAGAAGGTCGAGAAAGCCTTGAAGGACGGTCAGAGCATCAGGGCGGTAGCCGCAGCTACCGGCGTGTCCACAGCCACCGTCCAGCGCGTGAAGCGGTCCATGCAAACGGCGAGCACGTAGCGATTAAAGGCTCACCGTCGTACCGCCCAGCCAGCCTTCAGGGCGTACCGCAGCTTGCTCAAGACGGTCGGCCAGATCGTTCTCCCCGTCAGCGCGGAGATGCTCGACGACAATCCGGCAGTGCGTCGGGTTCTCCCACGGCCGGGCGTTAGGCGCGAGAAGGCGAAGGGCTACTTCAACGTAGGGCGAGGTGGTCATGACGAAGCTCCTGCGAAGCAAAACACCTCATCAGGCTACCGTCACGACGCGCGAGGCCCCCAACCCTGTGACCACTCAGCCGCCGCCGTCGCGATCCGCCACCAAGCATCAGAACGGGCTCAACGCCTTGCCCCACAACGTCTTACTCGAAATCGTCGTTGGCGGGTGTGGGACTACGAATCTGAGGGTCGGACGTTCGAATCGTTCCGGGCGCGCCACTTCTTCCTACAATCCAGTCCCTTGGCGCTCTCAGGCGGGCCGAAGTGCGATTCCGCGCCGCCCTCATCTGAGGTGTGGATCGTGGGGCTGAGGGGTGATCGCTGGGAGCAGATCGCGGCTGATCAATGGGCGACCCCACGGGAGACTCGACGAGCGAGGAAGGGGGAGGTTGGATATCCGCCGCTTCGAACATGGCTTGGAGGGCGTGGGATGACGCCGATTGCGGAGATCGCGCTGGATCTCTCCTATGCGGACACGAAGGTGTGGGCGCGGGTCTATGCGCCTGTGCGCACGGCCACTGGAGACGAGTGGTCCTGCGCGTTTGAGATCACCGAGCCCTTCGCTATCGAGCGAACAATCTATGGCGCATCCAGTCTCCAGGCCCTGGTGCTCGCTCTGAAGACCATGTCCTCCTACCTCTACGGATCAGAAGCCTGCCAGAACAAGCAACTCGGAATCGGTGGCGAATTTGGCGGAAATCTATCTTTCCCGGCTCCGAGTATTCTCCACGACGCCGCCCCTTTTCCATTCTGAACGTTGAAGCGCCTGCCATCGGCGACCGCCGCCAGGACCTTGCAGATTGGAACCCTTCTGTGGTCCCACGGATTTTCCCTCGAGCAAATGAGGGAGCTGAATATGAAGCGCTATCTGATCGCCACCGTGGGCGCCGCTGCCCTGCTGGGCCTGGTGGCCTGCGGTGATGGGAATGACAACACCGCGGTCGGCCAGACCGAGCCGGTCAATGCGGCTCAGGACGCCACCTCCGCCGTGGTGGGCCAGACCTCGGCCGCGACCCTGGGGGCCAATACCCTGGGGGGTTATGTGAGCAATGCGGCCATCGGCGACATGTATGAGGTCGAGGCCGGCCGCATGGCTCAGGAACGGGGCGTCAGCGCCGAGACCAAGGCTCTGGGCGAGATGCTGGTGAGCGACCACACCGCCGCCGCCGAGCAGATGGCGGGTCTGGCCCGGGCGGCTGGCGAAACCATCCCCACCGAGATGGACGAGCGGCGTAAGGGCCTGCTCGACAATCTGCGCGCGGCGCAAGGCGCGGAGTTCGACCGGGTCTTCGCCGAGCAGCAGGTCGCCGCCCACCAAGAGGCGCTGACCCTGCACGAGGGCTTCGCCGACAACACCGATCATCCTGAGCTGGCGGCCTTCGCCCGGGACATGGTTCCCAAGCTGCAGGCCCATCTGGAGCGCGCTCGCGCCCTGGAGACCGCCACCGCCCAATAGTCCGCGGGCCTTGGCCCCAATGACCAAAGC
>JAHUZY010000078.1 GCA_019264505.1 Phenylobacterium sp.
AGGACAGGCTGACGGCGGCCACGCCGGCGGCCGAGACCCGGTTCAGATAGTCATAGACCCCGTCCATGTGCGGGCCCGGCGGCAGGCGGTCGGCGATGGCGAGCGCCACCTCGGCCACCGACAGGGCGCCCAGGTCCGACAGCAGGGGATGGCCCTGCTCGTCGGTCTTGCCGATGATCCTGGGACGGGCGTGGGCGGGCAGATCATAGAGGGCGGCGCGGGCCTGGCCTTCGATCAGCGGCCGCTTGTGCTCGATGACCATCAGGGTTTCGAGGCCGGCGGCAAACGCGCGCAGGCCCGTGGGCTCCAGGGGCCAGGGCATGCCGATCTTGTAGATCGAGACGCCCAGATCGGCGGCCTGATCCGGGCTGATCCCCATGGCCGCGAAGGCCTCGATCACGTCCTTATAGGCCTGGCCCTGGCACGCGATGCCCAGGCGCGGCCGGGCTGAGGCCAGAGTCACCCGGTCAATGCGGTTGGCGCGGGCGAACGCCAGGGCGGCGGGAATCTTGTAGCTCCGCAGCCGCCGCTCCTTGTCCATCGGCTGGTCCTTCAGCCGGATGCCCAGGCCCCCGGCCGGCATGTCGAACCGGGGCAGGACAAAGCGGTGGCGTTCCAGCGCCACGTCGATGGTCATGCCGGAGTCCATGGTGTCGGCCAGCGCGATCAGCCCGACCCAAAGCCCTGAGAAGCGCGACAGGGCGTAGCCCATCAGGCCGTAGTCGAGCACCTCCTGCACATCGGCCGGAGACAGGACCGGCATCTCAAAGTCCTGGAAGGCGAACTCCGACTGAGACGGCAGGGTGGAGGACTTGCAGTTGTGGTCGTCGCCGGCCACGGCCACCACACCACCCTGGCCCCAGGTCCCGGCGAAGTTGGCGTGCTTGAAGGCGTCGCCGGTGCGGTCGACGCCCGGCGCCTTGCCGTACCACATGCCAAACACGCCATCATATTTGGCGCCGGGGAAGAGGTTGGCCTGCTGGCTGCCCCAGACGGCGGTGGCGGCCAGGTCCTCGTTCAGGCCTTCCTTGAACACCACCTGGGCGGCGTCCAGATGCTTGGAGGCCCGATGCGCCTGCTGGTCGAGACCGCCCAGCGGCGAGCCGCGATAGCCCGACAGGAAGCCCGCCGTATTGAGGCCCGCGGCCTCATCCAGCCGTCGCTGATCCATCAGGACCCGCAAAAGGGCCTGGACCCCGGTGATGAAAACCCGACCCTCGTTGAGCAGAAACTTGTCGTCGAGCGTCACTTCGGTGTGCCGCATCGCAATATCTTTCCCTTTGGGGCTCCCTATAGGCTTGCAAGATCATATAAGAACGCCGCAATTGCTTACCTAAGGCGTGCCCCTGACATCCGGTTCCAGGGCACGAACCGGGCGCATATGCGGATTATTGGGGAGAAAAGCGTGCCTGAGACCCTTGACGCGGTTGATGCCAAGATCCTGGATCTGATCCAGCACGACGCCGGCCTGTCGGTGGCCGAGATCGCCGAGCGGGTCGGATTGTCCTCCAGCCCCTGCTGGCGCCGGATCAAGCGCCTGGAAGACGCCGGCGTCATCCAGCGCCGCGTGACCATCCTGGATCGCGAACGCCTGGGCCTGAACTTCGAGGTCTATTGCACCGTCAAGCTGTCCCTGCCGACGCGCGACAATCTCGACGCCTTCGAAACCGCCATCACCAAGCTGCACGAGGTGGTCCAGTGCGCCACCGTCACCGGCTCGGCCGACTATGAGCTGCGCATCGTCACCCGCGACATGCACGCCTTCGACAACTTCCTCCGCGACCAGATCCTGTCGCTGGGCCTCGTCTCCAATATCGAGAGCCGCATCGTCATCCGCGCGGTGAAGAACACCACCGCCGCCCCGCTCGGCCTCATCAGCCCCTATGTGAGCAGCCAGGGCTAAGGCGCGCCATGACCGCCGCCAGACGCATCGTCCTGTCCAGCGACCACGCCGCCATCCCCCTGCGCCAGGCCATCGCCGCCCATGTGGCGGCCAAGGGGTGGGAGGTGGTCGATATCGGACCGACCACGACAGAGAGCACCGACTATCCCAAGCACGGCGAGGCCGCCGCCCGCCGCGTCGCCTCGGGCGACTGCGCCCTGGGCATTGTGGTCTGCGGCACCGGTCAGGGGATCATGATGGCCGCCAACAAGGTGAAGGGCGTGCGCTGCGGCGTCTGCGCCGACACCTTCTCGGCCCGGATGATCCGGGCGCACAACGACGCCAATATGCTGGCCCTCGGCGCCCGGGTGGTGGGCGAAGGCCTGGCTCTGGAGATCGTCGACGCCTTCCTTAGCGCCGAATTCGAAGGCGGCCGGCACGCCCCGCGGGTGGCGATGATCAAGGCTCTGGAGGCCTGATCCCACAGCCGCCTCGACCCTGACATTCCGCCGCGCACGCCCCTTCATTCCCCGCTAGGCTTGGCGACAAGCTGCGCCGGAGAAGGACCTGTGATGTTGAATGGAAGCTGTCTGTGTGGCCGGGTGGCCTATGAGGCCGAGGCCCGGGTCGAGACCATCGCGCATTGTCATTGCGAGACCTGCCGCAAGGCTCATGGGGCGGCGTTTTCCAGCATCGCCTCGGTTCCGCGGGACCAAGTGCGTTGGGTGCGGGGCGAAGACCTGCTCAGCGCTTACGAGTCCTCGCCCGGCAAGGTGAGACGGTTCTGCTCGGTCTGCGGGTCGCAGCTGGTCGCTGAGCGGGACGGCGCCCCCAATGTGATGCTCCGGCTCGGCTGCCTGGATACTCCTGTGACGGCAGACCGCCAGTGGCACATCTGGCGCTCAGACGGCGCGACCTGGTACGATCCCAGCGTGGCCCATCCCGAACTGGCCGAGGGCTTCCCGCCGGCCTAACGAAGCTCGGCCAGAAAGGCCGCGTGGCTCGGGATGGCGTCGTCGGTGAGGCCGACGGCCAAGGACTCGGCCTCGACGATCAGGTCGGCCACCTCGTCATTGAAGCCAGCGCCCAGGCGGCGCAGAGCCAGCGCCCGGGCCCGGACCAGCAGCAGGGCGGCCTGGGGATGACGGGCCGACAGCCGCTCGGCCCAGGCCGGCAGGTCGTTATGAGCGCCGCGCAGCTCAGCGCGCCGCTTCAGGACCAGGGCTGCGGCCTCCCGGTGGGCCGGCCAGTCCATCAGGAAGGCCAGGGCCCGCATCAGATCCCCATGGCCGGCGGCGATCTCGAAGGCGCGGTCCAGCGCCACCACATCCTCAAAGTCCGCCAGCTTGGCCAGCAGGGCCCGCAGGGCCTCAGGCGACAGGGTGCGCTCAAACAGGCGCCAGCGGGCCGCATCGGCGGCCTCGGGCGCGCCCTCGGCCTCCAGCACGGCGATCTCGGCGGCGTACCAGGCTTCCCCCTGGGGCTCCGGGCCAGCGGCCTTGCCCTTGGACGGACGGGCCTGCGGGTGGGCGGCCCGCGCCGCCTCCAGGGCCTCCCGCGCCGGTCCCGCCCGTCCGGCTTCGGCC
>JAHUZY010000093.1 GCA_019264505.1 Phenylobacterium sp.
GTCCAGGGCTGTGCGAAATTGACGTCGGCCTCCGGCGCGGCCGGAATCACGGTGGTCGGCGTCACGCTGGGTCGCGGCGCGTCGATCCTGTGATCCTGATAGCCGACATCGGCGGCGAACCGCAGGCGGCCGTTGTCGAAATCGAGACCGAGCGCCGCCACAGACAGCTCCCGCTCCTGGTTGGAGATCGAAGTCTCGCCGTCGCGGCGCACCAGGTTCAGCCTGGCGCCAGAGTCCTGTTCGGCGCCGAAGCGGCGGGCGGCGTCGAAGGCGCCGTAGATCTGGCCACCCGTCTCATAGCCAACGGTCGCCCGCGTCAGGGCCTCGCCTGCGCGCTTGGGTACGATGTTGAAGGCGCCGCCGACGCCGCTGCCGCCCGGCGCTGCGCCGTTCAGAAAGGAGTTGGCGCCACGGAAGACCTCGACGCGCTCCACCAGTTCGGCGGCGACGAACTGCCGGGGCAGGATGCCGTAGACGCCGTTATAGGTCATGTCGTCGGAAAAGACCGGAAAGCCGCGGACGACATAGAGCTCCTGAAAGTTGCCGAAGCCTTTGGCGACCCGGACCATGGGTTCGTTCTTAAGCACGTCGCCGATGCCCGTGGCCTGCTGATTGCGGACCAGTTCCTCAGTGTAGTTGGTGGCCGAAAACGGCGTGCTCATCATATCCAGGGCGCCGAACAGGCCGACCCGCCCGCCACGGGCCACCTGGCCGCCGGCATAGGCGGGCGCCAGCTCGACCTGCGATCCGGTGATGATCAGTTCCTGGACCTCCACCGCGCTATCCTGGGCCAGGGCGCCCGGCGCGGCAGCGAGGCTAAGGGCCATGGCCGAGGCCGATAGCAGGATGGTCTTGGGGCGGGACATGGGGTGGACCTTGCGAGCGGATGTTTATGACACGCAGTCGCATTAGCAGCGTAGCGACGACCTCGCAAAAGCTTTCCAATCGCAGAACAGCGAGTTCGGCGCGGCTCTGGCGCAGGCGAGAGACCCTCAGTATAGGGAGGAATGCTTGCCCGCAGACCTCTTCACGCCGCCTGTCTGGCGATCGCCCTCAGCTTCGCCGTCGAGGCGAAGGCGCAGGACTCCTTGTCTCCGGACGTCATCGCCCTGATTGAGGCGCAGGCGGCGAAGATCCGTGAGCTGGAGGCGAGGCTTGCCCGTCTGGAAGCACGCGACGAGGCGCCGGCGCCGATCGCGCGGGTCACAGCTGAGGTTCAGCCGAAGCCTGCGGAGTCGCCTGTCAGCTTGGCGCAGGCCGCAGGTCCCGCGCCGCCGAAGCCGGCCGGCCTTTCGCCGCCCACCCTGCGCGGCCGGGCTCAGTTCGACGCTCTGGTCTACAACAACGATGAAGGCTCCCAGAGCACGGGCACCGAGGTGCGCCGGTTTCGCCTGGGCGCGAAAGGCGACCTGAGCGAGCAACTCTCCTATGTGGCGGAGGCCGATTTCGGCGGCGCAGAGGTGTCGCTGCAGGATGTCATGCTGACCTACGAGCTGGCCGATGGGCGGGTGATTTCGGCGGGACACTTCAAGCCGCCCATTACGATGGACGAACTGACCTCCAGCAATGAGACGCTTTTCCTGGAGCGATCGGCCTATGCCTCCACATTCGCGCCGGGACGGCGCCTGGGTGTCGCCGGCCGCGCCTGGGGGGAGCAGTGGGGCCTCAGTGGCGGCCTGTTCGGGGAGACCGAGGACGGCGACCTCGACACCGAACGGGAGGAAGCCTGGTTGGTGGCCTTGCGGGGCTATGTGGATCTGCTGAGCGGCGAGCCCGCCCTGCACCTGGGGCTTTCGGCCTATCATACGGGGATGCCCGAACGAGGGCCTGGCGTGTGGCTGCGCGTGCGCCCGGAGACGGGCCGCGCCCCGCGCCTCCTGGACACCGGCGCCTTCATTGCTGACGAAGGGACCTTTGCCGGCGTTGAGATCGGCTATGGAGCCGGGCCTCTGACCCTGCAGGCCGAGGGCGGCGGCGTGGACTATGCCGGCGCGATCTCAGGTCCCGACTTCTACGGCTGGTCGGCCCAGGCGGCCTGGCGCTGGACCGGCGAGTCCCGTCCCTATGATATCGAAAACGGCGTGTTCGGGCGGATCAGACCCGCCAAGCCCCTGGGCCAGGGTGGCCTGGGCGCGCTCGAAACCGGCGTGCGGGTCACCTATCTCGACCTCGGCGACGAGACGGTCGATGGCGGTGAGATGACGACCTACGGCGTGGTGGTGAACTGGCTCCCGATCACCAGGCTTCGCCTGTCGGCCAATCTGATCCAGGCCCGGATTGAACGGCTCCGCTCTAGTCCCGTGGATGAGACCCTGCTGACGCTGAGGACCACCATCGACTGGTAGGCGGGGGAACCCCCCTCTGTTCGGGACCGTTTGTCCTGAAAGGAGACCGCCATGTTGAATCTGAGCTGGGAGCTTCTCTTCCCCATCGGTGCGGCCCTGTTGGGGCTGGCCATCGCCTATGGACTGTTCCGCTACACCCGCCGCGACCGCCGGAATGATGCGGTGACCGAGCAGGCCACGCGGGAAGAATATCGTCATCCCGATCGCTACGACCAGACCGAAGACGACTTCCGAGACAAGGTCCGCCCGACCAGCTGAACGGGGCGGCGTTAACCTTGACCATAAACCGCATCTCAAGTCCTGGCCGGCAATGTCGGCAAGGACGGGGGACGGATGAACAGTCGGCGGCACTTACCCAGCGCGAATCTCAAGGCCGATGATCTGTCGGGTCTGAAGGTGTTGGTCGTGGACGACCATGCCAACACGGTCCGGCTGATTGTCGACGTGCTGCGCGCCGCAGGGGTGGGGGGCGTCTACGCCGCCAGCGAGGGTGTCAGCGCCCGGCACGCCCTGGCGCGCCAGGAGCCGGACGTCATCTTCACCGATTGGCGCATGCCGCTCATGGACGGCCTTGAGCTCACCCGCTCTATCCGCCAGGCGGCGGTCGCCCGGGACCCCACGGTGCCCAACCCGGCCATTCCCGTGATCATGGTCACCGGTCATCGCAACGCCTCCGAGGTGGAGATCGCCCGGGAAGCGGGGGTCAATGAGTTCGTGATGAAGCCGTTCACGCCGGCGGCCCTGCTGTCGCGGCTTCAGGCGGTGCTCACCCAGCCCCGCAGCTTCATTGTCAGCGCCAACTATCTTGGCCCAGATCGCCGTCGCAAGGCCGAGATCAGCTATGCCGGTCCCCTGCGCCGGACCAGCGATCCGGACGAGGTGGTCGATGTGGTGGAGCGCCAGGCCGCCCGCGAGACCATCAGCGTCGAGCTTGAGGCCATGCGCCGGCTCATCGTCGCCCGGGGCGGGGTTGATCGCGCCACCCTGCAGATGACCTATCGCGTGATGCAGCACACCCGCTTCCGCGCCCGCCAGGTGCGCGACAAGATGCTGGAACGCGCCACCGATGACCTGCTGGCCTATGCGGCCGAGGTCGGCGGCATGGAGCATTGTGAGGCCGAGGTGGTCGAGGCCCACCTCAATGTCCTGGGCCAGATCCTGGAAGGCGACGACCACGACGCCGTGGGCGCCGCCAAGCTGGTGCGGGGACTTGAAGCCCTGATCCGTCGCAAGCGTGCGGCCCGCCAGATCCTCGCAGCCTGATCTCGCCCCTTCGGCCGGCTTCGGCTAGGAGGGGGCATGGCCGAAGCATTCAACGACCTGATCCTGCCCGCCGAGAAGGCCGAGCGTTACGCCGTTCTCGCCGACGAAATCGCCGCTGTTCTGGACGGCGAGCCCAACCTCACCGCGCGCATGGCGACGGTGGCCTCGATGCTGGCCGCCAGCTTCGACCACTTCTTCTGGACCGGCTTCTATGTGGTCGATCCAGACAAGCCCCGGGAGCTGGTCGTCGGGCCCTATCAAGGGACCCTGGGTTGCCTGCGCATCGCCTTCGGTCGCGGGGTCTGCGGCGCGGCCGCGGAGACTGGCGAGATTCAGGTGGTGGAGGACGTCCACGCCTTCCCCGGTCACATCGCCTGCGACGCCCGATCGGCCAGCGAGATCGTCGTCCCGGTGTTCGATTCCGCAGGGGGGCTCATCGGGGTTCTGGACGTGGACTCAGACCAGAAGTCGGCCTTTGATCAGGTGGACGCCTCCTGGTTGCAAGCCATTGTTCATAAAGCGTTTTCCATAAGCCGAACGGCCTGAGGCTTGCATCGACGCCGCCAGCCGATCCCTCTTCGGGACGGCTGAAGCGGAACTGTCTGATGTCACCCACCCAAACCCTCCACCCGGCCGACCTGACTGGCGAAGATATCGCGGCCTGGCGGGCTATCGCCGCCGCCGAGCCGGCCTTCGCCTCGCCGCTGCTGGGTCCGGACTTCGCCCAGGCCGTGGGC
>JAHUZY010000146.1 GCA_019264505.1 Phenylobacterium sp.
CGCCTGATATGCGCTCGGCCGCGGCCGAGCGGTTTCGGTCAGCCATGGAGGACTACAAGTTCATTCCCGCTGGCCGGATCCTGGCTGGAGCGGGGTCAGGGCGCGCCGTTACGCTCTTCAACTGCTTCGTCATGGGCAAGATTCCCGACAGCCTTGAGGCCATTTTCGGCCAGGTTCGTGAGGCGGCGATCACCATGCAGCAGGGCGGCGGCGTCGGCATGGACTTCTCTTCCATCCGCCCGTCCGGGTCCCCCGTCCGAGGCGTGGCCGCTGACGCCTCCGGTCCACTTAGCTTTATGGATGTCTGGGACTCCATGTGTCGCACCATCATGTCAGCGGGGCAGCGCCGTGGGGCGATGATGGGATGCCTTCGTATCGACCATCCGGACATTGAGGCTTTCATCGACGCCAAGCGTGACCCGCTGCGCCTTCGCAACTTCAACCTCTCCGTCCTGGTGACCGACCCCTTCATGACCGCCCTGAAGGCGGATGCCGAATGGCCGCTCGTCTATCAGGGACAGGTTGTCCGGACCGTCGCCGCCAAGGACATCTGGCGGCGTCTGATGCAAGCGACCTACGACGCCGCCGAGCCGGGGGTCATCTTCATAGATCGGGTGAACGCCCAGAACAATCTGAGCTATTGCGAGACCATCCTGGCCAGCAATCCGTGCGGCGAGCAGATGCTCCCGCCCTACGGCGCCTGCCTGCTGGGCTCGATCAATCTAGCCCGCCTCATTGAAGCGCCCTTCAGCGCCGAGGCGCGGCTGGACCTGTCCCAGCTCAGCGACCTGACCTACACGGCGGTGCGGATGCTCGACAATGTCATCGACATTTCGCGCTTCCCGCTCGAAGCCCAGGAAACCGAGGCCAAGGCCAAGCGCCGCATCGGGCTTGGGGTCACCGGCCTGGCCGATGCGCTCGTGTTCTGCGGAACGGCCTACGGTTCAGATGAGGCCGTCGCGCTGACCCGTGAATGGCTGGGCCACATCAAACGCGAAGCCTATCGCGCCTCAGCCGACCTGGCGGCCGAAAAGGGCGCCTTCCCACTCTATGATTCCGCCATCCTGGATCGTCCGAACCTTCGCGACCTGGATGAGGAGACGCGCGCGCTCATCGCCCGCCATGGCCTACGCAACGGATGCCTCACCTCGATCGCCCCCACCGGCACCACATCGCTGTTGGCCGGCAACGTATCCTCCGGCATCGAGCCGGTGTTTGCCTTCGCCTATACGCGCAAGGTCCGTCAGCCTGATGGCGGCACGCGGGAAGAGGCGGTCGAGGACTATGCTCTGGCGCTCTGGAAACGTCTGCACGGCGATGCAGAACCTCCGGCTGATATCTTTGTCACCGCACAGACGCTCAACCCCGCCGACCATCTGCGCATGCAGGCCGCGGCCCAGGCGCAGATCGACTCCTCGATCTCGAAGACGGTCAACTGCCCCGAAACCATCGACTTCGACACCTTTGGTGATGTCTATCTGGAGGGCTACCGGCTCGGCTGCAAAGGTCTGACCACCTACCGGCCCAACGCTGTGACAGGCTCGGTGCTATCGGTGACGCCCCCTGCAGATGGGGCTGCAAGGAGCGCCCCCGCAGTCGCCGCCAATGACCTCCCCGCCCGCCCGCCCGCCCTGGAGGGAGCGACCTACAAGCTGAAATGGCCGGAGAGCGCCCACGCGGTCTACGTGACAATCAATGATGTCGTTGATGAAGCAGGTCGTCGCCCCTTCGAGATCTTCATCAACTCCAAGAACATGGAGCACTACGCCTGGACCCTGGGTCTGACGCGGATGATCTCGGCCGTGTTTCGTCGAGGCGGTGACATCGCGTTTGTCGTGGAGGAGTTAAAGGCGGTTTTCGATCCGCGCGGCGGAGCCTGGATGGAGGGCCGCTACGTGCCTTCACTGCTCGCCGCCATTGGCGCCGTCATTGACCAACACCTGGCGCAGCAGCAAGGCGTCGGCGATGCCACCGTCGCCCTGGCAGCCGAGCCCGCGTCCACCGAACCGTCGCATTCCCCTGCTGGGAAAGCCTGCGCCTGTCCCAGGTGCGGCGGCTTTGAACTGGTCAAGCGCGAGGGCTGCGAAACCTGCGTGGACTGCGGCTATTCGAAGTGCGGATGAGGCGTCCCCCGCTTGATGGGGGTCAAGGCGTCTTGCGCAGATGCGGCGCATTCTCACTCCATGAACACCGCATCGCGCCGCCGCGCCTATACCGGCCCAATTGTCTTCAGCTACGGCTTTAGGCCCTTCTTTTTAGGCGGCGCCGTCTGGGCGGCGATCACCGCCCCGCTCTGGGTCTGGAGCTATCTCGCTGGGGACGGTTGGCTGAGCCGGGAATGGCACATTCATGAGATGCTGTTCGGCGCCCTGGCGGCCATTGTCGCCGGCTTCCTAACGACGGCGGTTCCGAACTGGACGGGCCGTATGCCCGTCATCGGCGCGCCCCTCGCCGGCCTGTTTGGGCTGTGGGCGGCAGGTCGGGTCGTGATGCTTGTCCCAGGTCTGACGCCCACAGTTATCGGGGCTGTCGATAGCGCGTTCCTGATCGTCTTCGGCACGGTAATCTGGCGCGAGGTTCTGGCGGGCCGCAACTGGCGCAACCTCCCGGTCTGCCTGTTGGTCAGCCTGATGGCCCTTGGCAACATCATCTTTCATCTGCGTCCGGTCTTCTGGGACACCGACGTCGCCTGGCGGGTGGGAATTGCGGCGATCGCGCTGCTCATCGCACTGATCGGCGGACGCATCGTTCCGAGCTTCACCAATAACTGGCTGAAGGCTCAGGGTCAGGCGCCCTCAGCGCGCCCGGAGTCGCGGTTCGATCACCTGGTCCTGCTTGCGACTGCGGGGGCGCTCGCGGCCTGGCTAGCCTCGCCAGCGAGCCTGATAGCTGGAAGCGCCATGGCGGGGGCCGGCGCGCTCAGTTTCATGCGCCTCGCCCGCTGGGGTGGTTGGCGAACCCTGAAAGAGCCCCTCGTCTGGATTTTGCATGTCGGCTACGGCTGGCTTTCCCTGGCCCTTGGCCTACTTGGCCTGGGCGTGTTCGTGCCTGGCGTGCTCCCGACCCTGGGCGTCCACGCGCTCACAGTCGGGGCAGTGGGCGTGATGACCCTCGCAGTGATGACACGGGCCAGCCGGGGACATACGGGTCGCCCGCTCGCCGCTGACCGAAGCGTGCAAGCGATCTACCTGCTGATCAATCTTGCGGCGCTTTTGCGCGTCAGTGCGGCGGCAGGATCGCTCAATCCAGCCCTCCTCAGCGCCTCCGTCATCGCCTGGTCGCTGGCCTTCGGACTGTTCGCCGTCACCCACC
>JAHUZY010000176.1 GCA_019264505.1 Phenylobacterium sp.
CATGGGGAACGCCCACCACCAGAAACAGGGCGGCGGCGGTCAGAAGGGTCTTCGGCGCAAGGACGTGCAAACAGGAACTCCAGGCTCTCGTCCCCCCAAGGGACGATACGGGCGGTTGCGGCCAGGGCCGCGCCGGACATATTGTCCGCGCAACATCATAGGCCGCAACAACATGCGGCGCTTTCACGGCTTTTTGCAGACAATGTCCGAACCATTATTCAGGGGCGTGATGCCGGCCCTGGTGACCCCCTTCCGCGATGGCGCGGTGGACGAGGACACCTATGTGGCCCTGATCGAGCGTCAGATCGCCGGCGGTGTCCACGGCCTGGTGCCCGTCGGCACCACGGGCGAAACCTCGACCCTGTCCCATGACGAGCACCGCCGGGTGGTCGACCTGTGCATCAAGACGGCGGCGGGCCGGGTGCCGGTGATCGCCGGCGCCGGGTCCAACTCCACCCGCGAGGCCATCGAGCTGGTCAAGCACGCCAAGGCCGTGGGCGCCGATGCGGCCATGGTGGTGACGCCCTATTACAATCGCCCGAGCCAGGAGGGCATGTACGCCCACTATGCGGCGATCAACGAGGCCGTGCAGCTGCCGGTGATCGTCTACAATGTGCCCTCGCGCACCGGGGTGGACATCTCCAACGAGACGCTCGGCCGGCTCTCCAAGCTGCCGAACATCGTGGGCGTCAAGGACGCCACCGGCGACATGACGCGGCCGACCATGCAGCGGCTGCTGTGCGGATCGGATTGGGTGTTGCTGTCGGGGGATGATCCCAGCGCGCTGGGCTACATGGCGCACGGCGGCCACGGCTCGATCTCGGTCAGCGTCAATGTGGCGCCCGACCTCTGCGCCACCTTCTACAATGCCGCCCTCAGCGGCGACTGGAAGACCGCCCTCTACTGGCAGGACCGGCTCTACCGCCTGCACCGGGCCCTGTTCACCGACGCTTCGCCTGGCCCCACCAAGTTCGCCATGGCCCATCTGGGCCTGTGCTCGGAGGAGGCGCGCCTGCCGATCACCCCGGCGTCCGAGGCCTCGCGCAAGGAAGTCCTGGCGGCCATGCACGACGCCGGGCTGATCTGAGGACCTCATGGCGGGAAAACCCATCGCCGAGAACCGGCGCGCAAGGTTCGACTATTTCCTCGACGACGCCATGGAGGCGGGCCTGGCCCTGACCGGCAGCGAGGTGAAGTCCCTGCGCGCGGGCAAGGCCAATATCGCCGAATCCTATGCGGCGGTCGAGGGACGCGACATCGTGCTGATCAACGCCGACATTCCGCCCTACGCCAAGGCCAGCCATTTCAACCACGAGCCGCGACGGCCGCGGAAACTGCTGCTGCATCGCAAGCAGATCGACCGGCTGATCGGCGCGGTCCAGCGGGAGGGGCGCACCATCGTCCCCACCAAGCTCTATTGGAACGACAAGGGCCTGGCCAAGCTGGAGATCGCGCTGGCCAAGGGCAAGAAGCTGCACGACAAGCGCGAAACCTCCGCCGAGCGGGACTGGGCCCGGGACAAGGCCCGGCTGCTTCGCGACAAGGGGTGAACACGACCTCGCCAGGCCCGGCCGAGATCGAGGCCATCGAGCGGGCGACCATCGCCGCCGTCGCCCACGACGTCCATGAGGTGATCGGGCCATGGATTCTGGGCCTGCGCCCGGGCTCCATCGGCCGCGCGCACGCCGCGGCGCCCCTGACCCACACCCTGGTGCGCGATGACGGGCTGATCGCCCGGATCGAGGCGGCCTATCGCGCCCGGTCCATGTCGCCGGTCTTTCGCCTGCCCGAGGTCGAGGGGCTGTCCAGCCTCGCCGAGGCTCTGGCCGAACGGGGCTATGTCCCGACCCAGCCGACCCAGGTGATGCGCGCCGACCTGGCCAGGGTGGCCGCGGTGGCTGATCCGGGGCCGGCCATGCTGCTGGAGCGCCCGGACGAGGCCTGGGCCTCGGTGTTTCTGGGCGAGGGGTTCGATCCCGAGGACGGCGCCCAGCGGGTGGCGGTGCTGTCGAACTCGCCTGGCGCGATGTTCGCCGCCGTCCGGGACGAGACCGGGACCCACGCGGTGGGCGTACTCAGCCTCGCGGAGGGCTGGGCCAGCCTGCACGGCATGCGCACCCGCCGCGATCGCCGCGAGCAGGGCCTGGCCGGTCAGGTGGTTGCGCGGCTGGCGCACGCGGCCCTGGAGCGCGGGGCGACCAAGGCCTTCCTGCAGGTGGAGGCGGGCAATGCGCCGGCGCTCGCCCTCTACGGCCGGGCGGGTTTTGCGCCGCTCTGGCGCTACCACTATTGGCGGCTCTAGGCGTCCAGCAGTTCGCGGGCGCGGATGAAAATGTCCTCGAACATCTGCGGCGTGAGCCGGCCGGTGTTCGTGTTCAACCGCGAGCAGTGATAGGAATTGATCACCCGGTAGGGGCCGGCCTGGAATTCAGACCCGTGGCCGCCGACGCCGGCGCTGGCCTTCAGACCCAGGGCCTTCAGCACATTGCGACGGGAGACATCGCCCAGGGTGACGATCACCTTGAGGTTCGGCAATTGGTCGAGCCGCGCGGTCAGGAACGGCCGGCAGGTGTTCTCTTCGCTGGTCTCGGGCTTGTTGCCCGGCGGGGCGCAGCGCACGGCGTTGGTGATCAGGCAGTCCACCAGCTTGAGCCCATCGTCGGGCCGCGCCTCATAGGACCCCTCCGCAAAGCCCTGCTTGATGAGGGTCTCAAACAGCAGCACGCCGGCGAAGTCGCCGGTGAAGGGCCGGCCGGTGCGGTTGGCGCCCATGCGTCCGGGCGCCAGCCCCACCACCGCCAGGCGGGCGGCGGGATCGCCGAAGGAGGGCGCTGGGCCATTCCACCAGTCGGGATGGGCCTCACGATTGACCTGCCGATAGGCCACCAACCTGGGGCAAAGCGGACAGTCGCGGGGCGGTTCGGCGGAGCTCACGGCCGGCTCAGGCCTCGGCATCCGCCTCATTCTCGCTGGAGCTGGTCATCCGGCTTTCCTGGATGAACCGGGGCAGGCGCGAGGGCCGGCCGATGATCTCCGACAGGTCAGCCAGATCTATGAAGGCGTCAGCCTGGCGGCGCAGGTCGTCGGACGCCATGGGGGGCTGCGACTTGACCGTCGAGACCACCGTGACCCGGGCGCCCTTGCGCTGCACCGCCTCCACCAGACAACGGAAGTCCCCGTCGCCCGAGAACAGCAGCAGGTGGTCGGCGTGCTCGGCCATCTCCATCATGTCGACGGCGATCTCCACGTCCATGTCGCCACGCCAGCGCTTGCGCCCCTGCGCGTCGGTGTATTCCCGGGCGGGCTTGGTCACCAGACGGAAGCCGTTGTAGTCCAGCCAGTCCACCAGCGGGCGGATGGGGGAGTATTCCTGGTCCTCGACGAGCGCGGTGTAGTAGTAGGCCCGCACCAGCACGCCGCGCTTGCGAAACTCTTCCAGCAGCTTGCGGTAGTCGATGTCGAAGCCGAGTCCCTTGGCCGCCGAGTACAGGTTCGCGCCGTCGATAAAGAGGGCGAGCCGATCGGTGGGGTAGAAGGTCATAAGCGTGGAATTCCTTGAAAGCGGCGCGGGGTCGGGCTGGGACGGAGCGGTGGTGGTCGCCCTGGGCAGTAATCTCGCCGGAGATTTCTCGTCCTCGGAAGCCCTTCTGGAAGCCGCCCTGGCGCGTCTGGATCAGGCGGGATTGCCTGTTCTTCATCGGTCCCGCTGGTGGCGCTCGGCCGCCTGGCCGGACCCCTCGGCCCCGGAGTATCGCAACGGCGTCGCCATTGTCGAGACGCCGAATGAACCGAGTTCGGTTCTGCGTACCCTGTTTTCAATCGAGGCGGAATTCAACCGCAATCGGGGCGAAAGGAACGCGCCCCGGACTCTGGATCTCGATCTGATCGCCCACGGGCGGGTGGTGATCGACAGCGAAGACCTGATCCTGCCCCATCCCCGCGCCCACACCCGCCTGTTCGTCATGGGCCCGCTCGCCGAAATCGCCCCGGACTGGCGTCATCCGGTGTCGGGGCTGACGGCGCGCGCGTTGGCGGCGAAGGCCAGCGTG
Source organism: Phenylobacterium sp. (assembly GCA_019264505.1). Taxonomy (GTDB): domain Bacteria; phylum Pseudomonadota; class Alphaproteobacteria; order Caulobacterales; family Caulobacteraceae; genus Phenylobacterium. Next base: position 4,050 of record JAHUZY010000176.1, read on the forward strand.
GGGTGCGACGCGCGGGCGGGGTGAGGGCGCGCGAGTGCGCGATGTCCAATTAAGGACTTGGTCATTTTACTGCTTGGCAGTGACGCGTTACTGCTCAGCAGTGACGCGCCTTAGGGCAGATTTAGGTGCAGCTCGATGGCGAGAACTGATGCTCATTGGATCGGCGAAGCACGTCTTGGTGACGACCCGAAAGGCCAGCACACTATGGCTCGATTGTTATTGATTGTGGTCAACCTTAGAAATCACAATTGAATGTGTCGCGATGACAAAATTAGAGCAAATATCGACATCATTTCAGTTTATTTTGGCGATAGTGTCGACTATATCTTTGATAATTTATTCAATTACTGTTTATACCCGCGCGAGATGGATTAAAATTCCTTTCGCGATGTGCGTTTTTTCAGGCTCCCTTATGTTCGGGCTGGCTGTACATTTAATAATTTCACGATTTGGTCGTCACAGATTTCCTGTATCAAATGCGGCTTTGGAGTTGGCTTTTATATCGGTTGTATGGGCCCTGATGATTTTCCTGATCTGCATGTGGTTAAATAAAACTCGCGCGAGGTTTCCGACGAATTCTTGAGGCGCGTGACGCCATAGTTGGAGCTCAGGCTAGGCGCTGCGCGCCGCGTACAGGGGCGCATTTAGCGAGCGACAGTGGTCAGCGTCAGGCGCGCCCATCGCCGTCTGCGGCATTGCACAATCGGACCAAACCGCCTATTTTGGCGGGTTCTAGATCAGATCTGAGGATTTCATGGCCCGCGTCACCGTCGAAGATTGCATCCAGAAGGTTCCGAACCGCTTCAACCTGGTTCTTCTGGCGGCCCATCGTGCGCGGGGCATCTCGGCCGGCGCCCAGCTGCTGGTGGACCGGGACAACGACAAGAACCCCGTGGTCGCCCTGCGCGAGATCGCCGATGACGTGGTCGACGCCGAGGAGCTGCGCGAGAATCTGATCTCCAGCCTGCAGCGTGTGGACGAGCACACCGAGGCTGAGGAAGAGGCCGAAACCCTGGCTCTGCTGGCCGACCCGACTCACGCCCAGATGAGCGAGCTGGAACTGATCCGGGCCCTGCAGAGCGACCGGGATGGCGGTCAGGAGGAGCGGTACTGAGCCCCGAAGGCGCAGACCCTCTAACCGTCCAGGCGGCCCAACCCGTCGCCGAGCTCAAGGACGCGCCTGTTCCGGCGCGTCCGCCCAAGCTG
>JAHUZY010000228.1 GCA_019264505.1 Phenylobacterium sp.
TTTCAGTGCCGTCGCAATCCTAGGTGAAGTCTACAGGTTCTGGAATTCCGGATCGGCGTAGTACCGGACCTTCCGCGCCGCCACTGGGGCCTGCCCCTGTCGCAGCAGGATTTCGAGACTGGAATCCAGCCTCATGACCTCGTCGGGCGTCAGCAGCTCGCGCCGCGCCAGATGATCGGCCGTGGAAGTGCTAGTGGTGGTCTGTGAGAACAAGAACGGACCCGGTCCTTTGGAGACGCTGGTCCCGGCCGTCTGATAGGCCATGGTCATCGAGCCGATCGACTTCGACACCCAGCTTGCGGTCTCCACATCGCCGACGTTGAAAATCTGTATAAGGCCGGCGTTCGACAGGAAGGTCCCGGCGCGCTCGCCGTAGACGCTCCAGAGCTGGTGCAGGTCTTGGAGGATGGGCCACAGTTGCAGGCCATAGCCGGCCATCAGGCCAAAGGCGCTTTCCACCGGCTCCAGCCGGCCGAGCGCGGCGAATTCGTCGAGCAGCAGAAGGACGGGTTTCTCGGGACGCGCCGTGGACCGCGCGAGCGCGCCGATGGCCTGGGCGACCAGCAGACGCAGCCAACGGCTGTGGGTGGCCAGGCGTTCGGGCGGCAGCACCAGGAACACCGTACAGGTTCCGGCCTTCAGGTCTTCGAACCGGAAGTCCGACCGTTCCAGCACCGCCGCCATCCGCTGACTGTCGAGGAAGTGGGTGTGGCGCTGGGCGGACGACAGCACGCCCGCCGCCTCACGGCCGGTCTTGCCGAGGTGACGATTGGCGGCGCGGGCGACGAGGCCGCTGGCGCATTTGGATTTCTGCATGATCGACAGGAGGGCGGCGAATTCCTCCGGCGCCGAGGTGAGCAGCTCGCGCACGGTGACGAGGTTGCGAACCTCGGGTCCTTCATGACAGGCGACATAGAGGATGACGCCCGCGATCAGCGCCTTGGCCTCTTCGTTCCAGTGGGCTTCGCCAGCATGGCCGGGCGGATCATAGACCAGGGCGTCGGCCAGGAGCGCGGCGTCTTCGGCCAGGTCGGGGCTGTCCTCGTCGAGACCATCCAGCGGGTTGAAGGCCGCCGAGGCGACGCCCGACACGCCGAACGGATCGACCACATCCACCGGCCCCAGCTTGAGGCGCGCCTGCACCGCGACGCGGGCGTTCTCGCCCTTGGGATCGATGCAGAGGATCGAGCGCTTGGCGGTCAGCAGATTGGGGATGATCGCGCCGACGCCCTTGCCGGAGCGGGTTGGCGCGATGGTGATCAGATGCTGTTCGCCGCCGTAGCGCAGAAGCTGGCCGCGTTCACGGTTCTCGCGGCCGACGATCAGGCCGTCCGGACGGACCATCGAGGCGCGGACTTCACGTTCGCTGGCCCAGCGCGCGGAGCCGTGGACGCCCCAAGATACGCCGGAGCCGGAGCGGCGGTTCCATATCGATAGAGCGAAGACGGCGCCCATGACGCCGACGAAAATGGTCAGCCCGTTGGTCAGGCCGACATTGGTCCGATCCACGCCGGCCAAGGGTATCAGCGCATAGCGCCCGAGCGTGGTCCCGAGGACATAGCCAACGGCCACGTAGACGGTCGCCATCAGGTAATAGCGGACGATCCGCATGACGCTCGGTCCTCCGCGCGATACGCCTACGAAGCGTCAGACGCCGGTCCCGAACGCCCGCCCGACGCCGCGCCCTTGGACGCCGGCTTGCCGATCAGATCGGCGAACAGCGCCGCGTCGTCTTCGCGGGTGATGAAGCCCGGCAGCTCCTTTTTGAGCCAGGCCGGCAGCTCCTCCTTGGAGAAGGCGTCCTGGCCCTTCTCCAGCCGGTGCAGGACGAAGGCGCCCAGCAGCACCTTGCGGCGCGTGTCCCTGGCGCGTTCCTGCTTCCCAAGCTTGCTCTGTAGAGTCTTCCGCTCGGCCTCCAGTTGGGCCAGGCGTTCGGCGATCGACCGCTTTGCCATCGTGCGCTCCCGATGCGATCCCCCGGCCGCAACCTATAGCGGTTTCCACTCGCCTCGTCATCCGACTCGCAGCATTGATCAGGTGTTCCGAAACGGGACGCCCGCGGTGGCGAGGTCTTCCCAAGCATCCTGCGCTACTTTACGGCGACATCGTGTGTCTCCGGGGCGACGCTAAATCGCCGGATCAGATTTCACTGCAGAGCTTGTTTACAAGCGGGCCACCCCGAGCCCATCGAACGAAGTGAAGATTAGCGAAGGGCGCACTTACGAGTTGCTGCGCAACTCAGCGCTTGATAGCGTCGCATCGACGGACTGACGGCCCCATAGGGGCAAGGCGCCCTTGGCCCGCCAGGATCGCCGCTGTGCGGGCGGCGCTTTTGGGTGCGCGTCATGGCGATCTACCATCTGGCGATGAAGCCGATCAGCCGCAGCGCCGGCCGAAGCGCCGTCGCCGCCGCCGCCTATCGCGCCTCCGAACGGCTCACCAACGAACGCGACGGCCAGACCCACGACTTCACCGCGCGGCGTGGCGTGGAGCACACCGAGATCGTGCTGCCCGAAGGCGTCGAGGCGGAGTGGGCGCAGGACCGCTCGACCTTGTGGAATGCGGCCGAGTTCGCCGAAAAACGCAAGGACGCGCGGGTCGCCCGCGAGATCGAAGTCGCCCTGCCGCATGAGCTGACAGCGGAGCAGCGCTTGGAGCTGACGCGGGAGTTCGCACATGGGTTGGCCGACCGCTACGGCGTGGCGGTGGATTTCGCGATCCACAGCCCGCACGGCGACACCGACGTGAGGAACCACCACGCCCACATCATGCTCACCACCCGGAAGGTGGAATCCGGCGGGCTGGGCGAGAAGTCCGACCTGGAGCTGGAGAACAAGAAGCTCACCGCCCTGGGCCTGCCGACGTCGCACGACCAGCTTCGGGATATCCGGCTGGATTGGGAGCAGCGGGCCAACCGGCATCTGGCGCTCGCCGGCCATGATATCCGCATCGACCATCGCTCGCATCGCGACTGCGGCCTGGAGATCGAGCCGACCCAGCACATGGGCGTCCACGCCACGCAGATGGACCGGCGCGGCAAGTCGGTGGTGCGCGGCCGGCAGGATGCGGACCAGGCGCGGCGGAACGCGGCGCTGATCCGCGAGAAGCCGGAGCAGGCTTTGAGCCTCGTCACCAACGAAAAGAGCGTGTTCGACCGCACCGACGTGGCGCGCACCCTGCACCGCTACATCGACGATCCCGACGCCTTCCAGTCGGCGTTCCTGAAGGCGATGACCTCGCCGGCGCTGGTGGAGCTACGGCCAGAGCAAAGGGACGAGTTCGGCCGCACCCTGGAGCCGGCCCGCTATTCGACAAAAGAGATGATCGAGGTGGAGCGGCGGATGGCCGACAGCGCCGACCGGATGGCCGACAGCCGTGCGTTCGGCGTGGGCCGCCGCCATGTCGATCAGGCCATCGCCGAACGGCCTTTCCTGGCGCAGGAACAGAAGGCTGCGGTGCGCCACGTTCTCGGCCCGGAGCGGATCGAGGCGGTGGTCGGCATGGCCGGGGCCGGCAAGAGCACCATGCTGGGCGCCGCTCGGCAGGCGTGGGAGGCCGAGGGCTATCAGGTGATGGGCGCGGCGCTGGCCGGCAAGGCGGCCGAAGGATTGGAGGAATCCTCCGGCATCCGCAGCCGCACCCTGGCGAGCTGGGAACGCAGTTGGGAGCGCGGACGCGACGCGCTCAGTTCGCGAAGCGTGCTGGTGATCGACGAGGCCGGGATGGTGGGAAGCCGCCAGCTTTCGAGCGTGCTGGAACAGGCGGATCGCGCGGGCGCCAAGGTGGTGCTGGTGGGCGACCCCGAGCAGCTCCAGCCCATCGGACCCGGCGCGGCGTTCCGGGCGGTGGCGGAGCGCGTCGGGTTCGTGGAGCTTGGCGAAATCCGCCGCCAGCGAGAGGGATGGCAGCGGGAGGCGTCGGTGGACTTCGCCCGGCATCGCACGGCCGAGGGTTTGGCGGCCTATGCCGAACGCGGCGCCGTCCGGTTCGCGGATGATATCGGCGCAGCGCGCAGCGCCATCGTCGGCGAGGTGATCGCCGACATGGACGCCCGGCCGGATGGCTCGCGTCTGGTGCTGGCGCACCGCCGTGTTGACGTGGCCGAATTGAACGATGCGATCCGCGCCGTGCGCCAGGATCGGGGCGAACTTCGAGGCGAGCAACTCTATCAAACGACCGAGGGCGAGCGGGCCTTCGCGGCCGGCGACCGCATCCTGTTCCGCGAGAACAGCCGCGA
>JAHUZY010000277.1 GCA_019264505.1 Phenylobacterium sp.
ACACCTGGCCGGCGCGGAGCTTGGAAGCCACTTCCCGGGCCTTGGCCAGGTCGGCGCCGTTCACATAGGCCGCCAGGCCGTATTCGGTGTCGTTGCCGATGGCGATGGCCTGGTCGAGGTCCTCATAGCCGAGGATCGACAGGACAGGACCGAAGATCTCTTCGCGGGAGATGGTCATGTCCGGGGTCACATTGGCGAACACGGTCGGCTGGACATAGTAGCCCTTGTCCAGGCCCTCGGGGCGGCCCACGCCGCCGGCGACCAGGGTGGCGCCCTCGTCGATGCCCTTCTGGATCAGGCCCTGGATCTTGTCCCACTGGGTCTTGGAGACCACGGGACCCAGCATGGCGTTGCCGGTGGGATCGCCCACCGTCACCTGGGCGGCGGCTTCCTTGGCCGCGGCGATCGCCTCGTCCATCCGCTTGGTGGGGACCAGCATCCGGGTCGGCGCGTTACAGGACTGGCCGGAATTGGTCATGATCTGACGCACGCCGCCGGCCACGCTCTTGGCGAAGACCTCGTCGTCCAGGACGATGTTCGGGCTCTTGCCGCCCAGTTCCTGATGGACGCGCTTGACGGTCGGGGCGGCGTTCTTGGCCACCTCGATGCCGGCCCGGGTGGAGCCGGTGAAGGAGACCATGTCCACTTCGGGATGGGTCGAGAGCGGCACGCCAACGCCCAGGCCATCGCCGTGGACCAGGTTGAACACGCCAGCCGGCACGCCGGCCTCATGCATGATTTCGGCGAAGATCTGGCCGGTGAACGGCGCGACTTCCGAGGGCTTCAGCACCATGGTGCAGCCGGTGGCGAGCGCCGGGGCGACCTTGCACATGATCTGGTTGAGCGGCCAGTTCCAAGGCGTGATGAAGCTGCAGACCCCGATCGGCTCCTTGACGATCATGGTCGAGCCGCGGTCTTCCTCGAACTTGAAGTCCTTCAGAATGCCGATGGCCGTAGCTAGGTGACCCATGCCCGACGGCACCTGGGCGCGCTGGGCCAGGGAGGCCGGGGCGCCCATTTCCTCGGTCACCGCGGTGGCCAGGTCGCCAAAGCGCTTCTGGTACTCGGCCAGGACCCGCTGCATGACATCCAGGCGCTCTTCGCGGCTGGTCTCCGACCAGGTGGCGAAGGCCTTGCGGGCGGCCTTCACGGCCTTGTCCACATCGGCTTCGCCGCCGAGGGCGATCTTGCCGACCACTTCCTCGTTGGCGGGATTGATGACGTCCAGGGTCTTGAGCGACACCGGCTCGACCCACTGGCCGTCGATATAGAATTTCAGATATTCGCGCATGCCGTCCTCCTGGACCCTAGATTTCTTGGCGCCGGCTCCGCGGCCCGCGCAGTTTCAAACAGGCATTTTAGTTATCGACGTTCACCAAGGGAACATCAATCCGGGCGGCGCGGGTCACGCGCCGCGTTCCGTCCCCAAGGTGGCGCGCCTGAGGCCTGGCCGCAACCGGGCCTGCGCGGAATTGCGGTGGTCCTGCGCGCTCGCCTCGCCTTGCGGGTCGGCGCGGGCCTCGCTAAAGCCGGAGGGCCTTGTGTTTCGGGAGAGCCCCATGACCGCCATCCTCACCATCCTGGTGTTCCTCGTCGTGATCGTTGCGATCAACATCTATGAGTTCGGACGTCCGGACTAAGCCGCGCAAGCGGAGCCGGCGGTCTTGACCGAGCCCCGCGGCGCGGCCCTGGTCACCGGGGCGGCGCGACGCATCGGCCGGGTCTTGGCGATCAGTTGCGCCGAGGCCGGCTATGACGTGGCCCTGCACTGCCGGACCATTGATGACGACGCCGAGTCGGTCGCCGCCGAAATCCGCGCCCTGGGCCGTCGCGCGGCCCTGTTCACCCGGGACCTGCGCAAAGAGTCCGAGACCGCCCCCCTGGTGGGCGAGGCCGAGGCTGAACTTGGCCCGGTGAACCTGCTGGTGAACAGCGCCTCGGTGTTCGAGGACGACGCCTTCAGCTCCATGAACCGCCAGTCCTGGGACCTGCACATGGAGACCAATCTCCGCGGGCCGCTGGTCCTGGCCCAGGCCTTCGCCCGCCGGATCACCGGCCAGCGGCAGGGCCTTATCGTCAACATCCTCGACCAGCGCGTCCTGCGCACTCAGCCCGCCTTCTTTTCCTATTCCCTCAGCAAGGCCGCCCTGTGGGAAGCCACCCGGATGATGGCGCTGGCGCTCGCGCCCCGGGTGCGGGTCAATGGCATCGGGCCTGGCCCCGTCCTGCCCTCCATCCACCAGACCTCCGACGACTTCGCCCAGGAAGCGGCCAGCACGCCCCTGGCGCGGGCCGTCGACCCCCGGGAGATCGCCCAGGCCCTGCGCTACCTCATTGACGCTCCGTCAGTGACGGGCCAGATGATCGCCATCGATTCCGGCCAGCACCTGGCCTGACCCCCGTGAGCCCGGAGGGCGTTTCCATGGCCCTGTCCCCCGTCGCCGAAGATCAGCTCGCCCCGGAGTCCGGCGGTTGCCGGGTCGTGGCCAGCAAGATCTTCGTCTCCACCCTGCGGGTGGACGCCTATGTGGGGATCTACGCCCACGAGCGCGGCCGCAGCCAACCCCTGGTCATCGACGTCGAACTCGACGCCGCCGTGGCGGGCGCCGAGCATCTGTCAGAGACCGTGAACTACGAGCTGGTGGCCGAGGCCGCCCGATCCCTCGCGGCGTCGGGCCATATCGGCTTGGTGGAGACCTTCGCCGAAATGCTGGCCCGCGCCTGCCTGGCCGATCCCCGCGTGACCCGCGCCCGGGTCCGGGTGGACAAGCCCCAGGCGCTCGCCCCCCACGCCGCCAGCGCCGGCGTCGAGGTCGTCCTCGTCAGGACCTGACCATGGCCACGGTCCACCGCGCGCGGATCTCGCCTCTGCTGCGGCCCACCGAGTGGACCCTGGCCGATGGCGAACTGGTCGAACGGCGCGGCGCCCGGGAGCGTCGATTTCCCCTCAAGGACCTGCGGCGGCTGTCGATCACAGACGGACTGGCCCAGGCCGATTTCGCCCGGGGTCGGGTGCGCATTCCCGCCCGCAGCTTCGGCCGCGGCGGGCGGCTGGAGGATCACGGGGAGAGCTTCGTCCGGCTCACCGAGGCCCTGGCCGCCGACAGCGCGGTCCACGCCCCTCGGCTGCGGCTGGGCCAGCCCCCGCGGCAGGCGGCCGACATGGTGGTCTGGACCATCGTCCTGTGCGGCGCAGGCGTTCTGGCGGTGATGGCGGCGGCCGCCATGATCGGCGCCTGGGCCCTGGGGCTGGCGCTCTCGGCGCGGCTGCTCTTCGTCCTGATCCTGGCCGCCGCAGCCCTCCCCTGGATCGGACGCGGCGACATAACGCCGAATTAAGGTGCCCCCCAAGGGCCGGCGCCCCAATATGGCGACCAACGCTTGAAGGACCCGCCATGACTGACGCCATGCCCAACCCCGCGCCGATGGCCGCCCCCACCGAAGACCGCACCCTGCCGGCGGTGGCCTATGGGCTCTATCTGCTGGGCCTCGCCAATGTGATCACCATCTTCATCGGCCTGTTCATCGCCTACGCCAATCGACGGGACGCCGGCCCGGTCATGGCCAGTCACTACACGTTCCTGATCCGCACCTTCTGGCTGTCCATCGGCTGGTTCGTCATCGGCGGCCTGCTGCTGCTGTTCGGCATTCCGCTGTCCTTTGTCCTGATCGGCATCCCAGCGGTCCTGCTCGGCGCCTTCATCATGGGCGTGGTCTGGATCTGGTTTGCGGTGCGCTGCGTCCTGGGGGTCATCTACCTGGCCCGTGGGGAAGCCTACCCGCGGCCGCTGAACTGGCTGATTTAAGGGCGCCTTGCCTAATTCGAAGGCGGGCGACCCCGGGTCCTGTCCCCTGAGGGTTGCATCCCCTTGAGGGGTCCGCCCCCAGCCCACCTAGCTTAACCATTAAGATGGGCGAACGGGGATTGGGCATGCTGGGCCGGATTATCGGACTGCTTCTGGGGCTGGGACTGGGCGGACTGGCCTATGTCATCCTCTATCCTGGCGGCCTGCAGGGGCAGATCCCGGCCCTCGACCTCGGGGCCTTCGAGAGCGTCCGGATGGGGGTGGCCCTGGCGGCCGGCCTTCTCGGCGCAGCCCTGGTGATCGCCGCCCTCGTGCGCGGCCCCACCCGGAAAAAGGCCCGCGACGGCCTGCCGGTGATCGCCGACTTCAAATTCGCCGACGAGGCTCAGGACGCAAAGGAGGCGGCGCTCCCGGAAGAGCCCCGTCCCTTTCCAGGCCTGACCCCGCTCCAGGCCCTCGAGGCCGCGCCGGTCCCTGAGCCGGCCCCCTTTCCCGCCGAGACCGCGGATACCGCGCCGTCGGAGCCTGAGCCCGAGGTGATCGAGACGGCGGCGGTCGACGTCGAAGCGTCCACCCCGGCTGCGGACCCGGACCCGCCGGCGGCCCTGCCCGCCCCCTTGGCGGCTGTCGCAGCCGCCACACCTGCAGCGCCTGCTGAACCGGTCTCAGAGCCCGAGGTCACGTCCGCGCCCATGGAGCCGCCCCCTGAGCCTGAGGCCGCGCAACCCCTGGACGACTTTGACGCCGCCCGGTCGGACCTGCGGATGCACGCCCGGGCTGAGGCCTGGCCGGCGGCGGCGGCGGCCCTGCAGCGGGTCTCCGCCCTGGCGAGCACCGACCGGGAACAGATGCTGGCCGCCCAGGACGCCGGAGACTTCGCCCGGGCCCAGGGCCGGACCGACGACGCCATCGAGGCCTATGACCTGGCGCTCGCCTATGCGCGACAGGCCCAGGCGCCGGAGCTGATCGCCGACGCCCTGCTGAATGTGGGGGACATGGCCTATGAGGAGCATCGGCTCGACTCCGCCGTCGACTCCTACGAGGAGGCCCTGGCTCTGCGGCGCCAGATCGCCCAGGAGGTCGGCGGCGCCGACTCCCGCCGCGCCCTCTCCATCGCCCTGGAGCGTCTGGCCGACGCCCGCGAGGATCGTGGCCATCGGACCCGGGCGCTGGACCTCTATCGCGAGAGCGAGGCGATTGCGTCCGAGCTGGCCCAGGGGGACGCCGCCCGCTACGGCGCAGACCTCGTCACCACCCGCCAGCGCCGCGAGGAGCTTGAGGCGCGCATCCTGGCCTGAATGAAAACGCCCCCTCCGCCGGGGGCGAAGGGGGCGAATATCCAGACGTGAGCAGGTCTAAGGGTCAGGCCGGCTGAAGTTCCCGGCGGACCATCTTGGCGTAGTCGTCCATCAGGCTGAGCGAGATATTGCCCGGCGTGAAGCTGTACTCGCCGATCTGCGAGACCGGGGTCACCTCGGCCGCTGTGCCGACCACGAAGCACTCGGTGAAGCCGGCCAGCTCCTCGGGCTTGATATGGCGCTCGACCACCTCGAGCCCCTTGGTCTTGGCCAGGGCGATCACCGACTGGCGGGTGATGCCGTTCAGGAAGCAGTCGGGGATCGGCGTGTGCAGCACCCCGTCTTTCACGAAGAACACGTTCGACCCGGTGCTCTCGGCCACGTAGCCGCGGTAGTCGAGCATCATGGCGTCGGTGTAGCCGTCCTTCTCCGCCGCATGCTTGGAGATGGTGCAGATCATGTAGAGGCCGGTGGCCTTGGCGTGGACCGGCTCGGTCTCCGGCGAGGGCCGCTTGTACTTGGCCCAGCACATGCGGATGCCCTTGGCCTTTTCCTCCGGCGAGAAGTAGCTGGGCCACTCCCACACCGCGATGGCCACATGGATCTTGGTCTCCTGGGCCGAGACCCCGATCATCTCCGAACCGCGCCAGGCGATAGGCCGGACATAGGCGTCGGTCAGGCCGTTGCGGGCGCAGGTCTCCTTGCAGGCCTGGTCGATCTCGGCCACCGTGAACGGGATTTCGAAGTCCAGCATCTCCGCCGACTTGAACAGGCGCTCGGTATGTTCGGTAAGCTTGTAGATCTCACCGCCATACATCCGCTCGCCTTCGAACACCGCCGAGGCGTAGTGGAGGCCGTGCGTCAATACGTGCACCTTCGCCTCGCGCCAGGCCACGAACTGGCCGTCCAGCCAGATCCATCCGTCGCGATCGTCAAAGGGAACGAGTGCCATCGGCGTAGTGCCTCCTTTCAATGCGCCCCCCTTACAGCGCCGCAAGCCGCGCTCGTCAAACGAAATGGCCACGCCAGCGCATGGCCGCGGACGCCAGAGCGGCCTATCCTGTCAGCCTGCGCCAAGGGGAGCCGCCAGACGCATGAGCCTAGCTGAAGCCTCGGGGTCCTTGGCCCGCCATCTGCTGGTGGTGGACGACGATGACCGCATCCGCGAACTGCTGAAGGCCTTCC
>JAHUZY010000284.1 GCA_019264505.1 Phenylobacterium sp.
GATCAAGAATATCCGACAGCAGGGCCTCAAGGGTCTGGGCCGAGGTCTCGATCAGCCCGACCATCTCCGCCTGCCTGGGGGCGAGTTCTGTGCGCGCCAGGGCGCCGGCGACCCCCATGACCCCGTTCAGGGGCGTGCGGATCTCGTGACTCATATTGGCCAGGAATTCGCTCTTGGCGCGGTTGGCGGCCTCGGCGGCCTCCTTGGCCTTTACGAGTTCGAGTTCGTCCTGCTTCTGACGGTCGATGTCGCGGATGACGCCGACGATCCGCTCGATCCGGCCCTGGTCGTTCTTGAACGCGCGCGCCGCCGAACTCGTCCACCTCGCCGGGCCGCCGTCGGGGGGCACCAGGCGATAGGTTTCGTGGAACGGCTCATCGTGGCGCACATGCCGGTCCCAGGCGGCCATAAGCCGGGGGCGATCGGCGCGGTGGACCGCCTCCCAGATGCCCTGCTCGACGTCCTGGAAGGTCGCCCCTTTGTGAAGTCCCCGGGCGCCGGCCGCCGTCAGTACGCTTCGCCGGTAGTCCATCTCCCACATCTGCAGGTCGCCGATCTCCAGGGCGAACTTGAGACGCTCTTCGGACCTTTGGGCCTCTTCCAGGGCGGCCACGGAGTCGGTGATGTCCACCGACATGATCAGGAGGCCCGCCACCGCCCCGTCCCCGTCGCGCCAGGGGGTGATTTCCACCCGCAGCCAGCGCTGCTGGCCATCATCATTCTCCACCGCCAGCCGCTCGTACTGGGCGGTGTGGCCCTCAAGGCAGCGTTCATAGACCGCCCGCCAGCGCTTGGTGCGCGGGTTCACGTCGTAAATGATCCGGCCGATCGGGTCATCGATGCCCCGCTCGGCGCGCCACCGCGGACTGGCCTGGATGACCCGCATGTCGGCGTCGGTGAGGCACAGGGCGACCGGCGCGGTCTCCACAAAGGCCGCCATCAGGGTCTGGGCGGCCTGAGCCTTCAGATGGGCCTGGGCGAGGTCGTTCACCGCCTGATGGCGACTGCACTCGCCGGCGGCCATGGCGGCCAGATCCCGCAGGCACGCCGCCAGGCTTTCGTCATAGGCGCAGGCCTCGGCCCCGGCCACGACGACCGCGCCCACCGCGCCCCCGTCGCCCAGGCGGATGGGCGTGCCGGCGAAGAAGCGGACAAAGGGCTCTGTGGTCACATAGGGGTGGTCTGAAAACCGCGGATCGACCCGGGCGTCGGAGATCCACATCACGTCTTCTGACTGGGCGGCCAGACCCGCAAAGGAGCGGTGGGCCGCGATCTGACGGGAAAACCCGTCATCAGCGCTGGCGTGCCAGGTGTGATCCCCATCGATCAGGATCACGTCGCCCAGGCCCCCGCCCACCAGGGCCCGCGCCAGTCTGCCGATCCGTTCGAAGGGCGTCTTCAGGGCGGACAGGTCCAGCGCGCTCATCATAGCGATGCGACGGGCTCTGGCCTCTATGGCGGCTGGAAAGTCGACCATGGCGCTGACGCGTCTGCCCTCCGATGACTGGGCAGCCTGACGCATGGCGGGTTAAATTTTGGTGGTCAGTGTAAAAAACCCGCGGTTCATCAGAGCAGTTTGATTTCCCGCAGACGTTGCTGGAGGTAGCCGTCGGCGGTGATCGGCTCGGGATAGCGGTCGGGGTGGGTCTCATCGACACAGTCCGCCAGGGTCCTGATTTCGTAATCCGGATTGAAATGCAGGAAAAACGGCGTGGAGTAGCGCGCTACGCCGCGGCGCTCCGGGGCGGGATTGACCACCCGGTGGGTGGTGGACGGCAGGCGGTGGTTGCTCAGCCGCTGCAGCATGTCGCCGATGTTGCAGACCAGCGAGCCGGCCGGCGGGTTGATGGCCAGCCAGCTGCCGTCCCGGCGCAGAACCTCCAGCCCGGCTTCTTCGGCGCCCAGCAGCAGGGTGATGACATTGATATCCTCATGGGCCGCCGCGCGGATGTGCGGGCCTTCCCCTGAGGTCGGCGGATAGTGCAGCAGCCGAAGGACCGAATTGCCGTGGTCGACGGTGGGCGCGAAGAACTGGCGATCAAGACCCAGATAGACCGCCAGGGCCTCCAGCACCTTCAGCCCCATGGCGTCCAGCGCCCCATAGAGCCAGCTGACCTCATCCTGGAATCCGGGAACCTCGCCTGGCCAGACATTGGGGGGCATCACCTGGGCGTAGGGATGGCCGGTCGGCAGGTCCCGGCCCATGTGCCAGAACTCTTTCAGATCGTGGTGGGTCTCGCCCTTGGCGGTCTCGACGCCGAACGGCGTGTAGCCCCGCTGCCCGCCCTGGCCGACCACATAGGCCCGCTTGGCTTCCTCCGGCAGGGCGAAGAAGGCCTTGGTGGCGGCCAGCGCGCCCTCGATCCTGGCCTGCTCCAGGGGGTGATCGCCGATTACGGCGAAGCCGTAGCGCGTGAAGGAGTCCCCCAGGGCCTGGGCGAAGCCTGAAAAATCGGCCTCATAGGCGTCGAAGGAGACGGGAAGGATCGTGTCGGTGGTCAATTTGAGGCCTTCGGGTCGCGGAGCCGGCGTCACGCGGCGGACTTAAAACCGCCATATCGGAACTTCGTATGAGGGCCTAGCGTTGCTGTAGCCATAACAACCCCCGGAGACACCAGATGCGTCACCTGACCGCAGCCTCAGTAGGGCTTATCGGCGCCTTTGCGCTGGCCGCCTGCACCACCACCGATCCCTATACCGGCCAGCAGGTGCGGAACAACACCGGCACCGGCGCCCTGGCCGGCGCGCTCGGCGGCGCGGCGCTGGGCTACCTGACCAACACCAACAAGAGTTCGGAAGGTCGCAAGAACGCCCTGATCGGCGCCGGCGTCGGCGCCCTCGCGGGC
>JAHUZY010000011.1 GCA_019264505.1 Phenylobacterium sp.
GCCATATTCACCCTAGTAGTGGCGGTCATATCCGCCGCGCGGGGCCACATAGTGGCGGTCGCGGTCGCGCCGATGCTCGCCGCGCACATGGCGGTCGGAGCGGTTGTTGTAACCGTAGGCCTGGGCGCCGTAATAGGCCGATCCGCCATAGTAGGCGTTGCCGCCGTAGGGCTGGGCGTAGCCGTATTGCACGGGGGGAGCGTAGGACCCACGTCCGTAGCTTTGGCCGCGATACGGCTGCTGTTGACCGTAGTAGGGCTGCTGGTCGTAGTAGCCCTGCTGGCCGCCGTAGCCGTAGGGCTGCGCCAACGCCGCCGACCCGCCGAGAACCGAGAGAGCCGCCGTGGCGGCGATGAGCAGTCGCATGGATTTCACTCCGATTTGCTGCTGGAAGATCCACGCAGCGATCAGGCATCATCAACGCGCGCGCCTGAACTCCAACGGAACGGTCGGCGTCATCTTCTGTTCATCCGCAAGACAACAGGTCGGGATATCTCATGACATTCGACGCCGCCGGCTTCTGGGAGATCGCCACCCACGTCTTCAACCTGGCCCTGGCCTATGCGCTGGCCCTGCCGGTTGGTTGGGACCGGGAGCGTGATGATCGCAGCGCCGGCATCCGAACCTTCCCGCTCGTCGCCATCGCCAGCTGCGGGTTCGTGCTGGTGGGGATTGCGGTCCTGGGGCGGGAATCCATGGGCCAAGCCCGCATCATGGAAGGATTGATCACTGGAGTCGGCTTCATCGGCGGCGGTGCGATCCTGAAGCACGGCAGGAAAGCGACCGGCACGGCGACGGCGGCCAGCCTGTGGGCGACGGGGGCTCTCGGTGCAGCGGTCGGTTACGGCCTCTACGACATCGCGATTGTGTTGAGCCTCACCACATTTCTGACGCTGCGATGCGCGCGGCCGATGAAAGAGGCGGCGCAGGAACCTGGTGGTCAGCAGGATAATCAAGCCCGACCTCGCGGCAGTTGACCTGAGGCAATCCGCTAACGCTTGTAGTCGGCGCAGCCAGACAGTCTCTCCGAACCCAGCACGACTTGAGCGGTCATGGGATATTGGCTCCTGCCGAGGGTGCAGGACTTAGCTTGAAGGGTCACGTTCATCGACGCGCCATCGGCGGCCTTCGCAGACCAATTGGCTTCACGGGGTGAGATCGCGACCCCCGGCGCCGTCGCCCTCAGAGGCGCCTTGCCAGGGCGGCTGAGCGTGAACTTGGTCCCGCCGGTCACCTTCAGGCTCCAATCCGGCTTCGCGCGCCGGGCATCGATGTCCCGACTCAAATCCATTGCCGCCGCTCCAGAGGAAACCGCCGCTGCGATCGCCGCGCCAAGCACAAGGGCCTTCACCTTCATCTTCACTCTCCTGTGTGTGCAGGCAGCCACTTGAGAGGCCGGGCGCATGTGGTTCAGATGCTTCCCAGAACGTAGCTATCGGGCAACTCTTCGTAGCGTTCATTAGCGGTTAACCATAACGGTCCATCTCCGTATGACGGCCGCTATGGAGGTCCGCATGGCGAAGATTGGTGAGGGGGGCGTGGCGGCGATCGCCGCTCAAGCCCTCAAAGCTCAGCAGGCCCGCATGCGGATCATTGCGGAGAACCTCGCCAACGCGGATTCCACCGGCGCGAAGGCCGGCGCGGATCCCTATCGACGGCAGGTCGCGGTGTTCCAGCCCTTAAAATTGGCGGACGGGTCGGTCAGCGTTCACATGGCGCGCGTCGCCGCTGACACATCGGCCTTTAAGCAGGAATATCAGCCCGGCCATCCGGCCGCCAACGCGGCCGGCTATGTGCAGATGCCGAACGTTAGCAGCCTGATCGAGGCCCTGGACATGAAGCAGGCGCAGCGAGCTTACGAGGCCAATCTCAACGTGCTGGAAAATCAGGACGCTATCGAGAAGCGGACGCTCGATCTCATCAAGAAATAGCAGGCGCCAAATGCGGAAACGCGCGAGCCGACGCGCCCTTGCTGTCCTGCTGGCGACAGGTCTCGCGTTCGGCGTGACGCAGGACGGCCAGGCGGCGACCTCGCGCATCAAGGACGTCGTTGAAATCGAAGGCGTACGCGAGAACTTTCTGGTGGGCTACGGCCTGGTTGTCGGCTTGGCCGGGACCGGTGATGCGCTGCGGAACGCGCCCTTCACCGGCCAGAGTCTGGAAGCGATGCTGGAGCGGCTAGGCGTCAACACACGGGACGCGCGGCTCAACACCAAGAACGTCGCCGCTGTCATGGTCACGGCGAAATTGCCGCCATTCGCTGCGACCGGATCGGAAATGGATGCGACCGTCTCTGCGATGGGATCGGCAAAGAGCCTGCTGGGCGGCACGCTGCTGGTGACGCCCCTGCAGGGGGCGGACGGACAGACCTATGCGGTCGCCCAAGGCTCGGTGCAGACCGGCGCCGTCTCTGCGCAGGGCGCTTCGGGGTCCTCGGTAAGCAAGGGCGTCCCGACCGCCGGTCGGATCGCCAGTGGGGCGATCGTGGAACGGGAGACGGGATACAAGTTGAACGCGATGCAGCAAGTCCGCCTCACCTTGCGCAATCCAGATTTCACGACGGCGGCGCGCATCGCCGAGGTCGTGAATCGCCGCTTCCCGGGGACGGCCCAGGCGCAGAACCCCACGATTGTGCTGCTCCGACCCACTTCAGGCCAGTCGGTGAGTGAGATGTTGACGGCGGTCGAGCTCTTGCCGATCGAGACCGACGCCCCGGCCCGCGTGGTCATCGATGAAGTGTCGGGCGTCATCGTCATGGGCGCCGACGTGCGTATCTCCACCGTCGCCATCAGCCAGGGCAATCTCACCATATCTGTTCAGGAACAGCCTCAGGTCAGCCAGCCCGCGCCTTTCAGCAACGGGCAGACCAGTGTGTTGCCGCAATCCAGCGTTTCGGTCAGCGAGGAGACGGGCAAAGGGCTGGTGCGCCTGCCTGCCGGCGCCTCGTTGTCCAGCCTGGTCACGGGCCTCAACGCCTTGGGGGTGACGCCCCGCGACATGATCTCCATTCTGCAGGCGATCAAGGCGGCAGGGGCGCTGCAGGCTGACATTGAGGTGCTGTGATGGAAACCAGGACGATGCGGATGGATAACGCGCTGAGTATCGGCCTGGCGATGTGGCTCGCCTGGAGCATCCCGTCGCAGGCGGCGGACGCCCCCCGCTCTCCGCCCTTCGCTGACGTTCCCTTCGCCAGTTGGGATGAGGCCGAACCTCCCTATCGGCTCTATCCCGGAGATGAGCTGGAGCTGACCGTCCCCTCCGCGCCAGAGCTGAACAAGACCCTGGTCGTGCAGCCCGACGGCCGGATCGCCGCTCCACTGCTGGATCCGGTGATGGTCGCTGACCTCCCGTTGCAGGAGGCTGCAGCCCGTCTGTCCGAAGGCTATGCCGCCCAGCTCCTGCGACCGGCCGTGAGCTTGAATGTCAAGGCCGCGCCAATTCGCGTGTTCGTCGGCGGCCAGGTGGACAAGCCCGGCGTCTACGAGATGGTGGGCGATATGACCGCGATGCAAGCGCTGATCATGGCGGGTGGAGTGCGGCCGTCGGCCCGTGGCGGCGAAGCCATCGTCATCCGTCGCGGAGCCGACAGCGTCGCGATGATCCGCCGGGTTGATCTGACGCGCGTGCTGCGCGATCCATATGCCGATGCTATCCCGTTGCGCCGGCTGGATATCATCTACGTGCCGCGCTCGCGCATTTCCGAGCTCGGAGACCTGATGCAGCAGCTCCGGGGGCTGCTTCCGTTCCAATTCACCTATGCGCTTTCGCCGACCTTCCGCGGCTACTGAGCACGTGACTCGCGATCCCACATTCGCAGTCTCGCGCAAGATGTCGAGCTGCCGAGCAGGGGGGCGACTACGCGGCCATGAGGAGTTCGGACTACATCTTCCTTGGGACCAGCGGCGGAGACCGAACCGATGGGCACCAGGCGAAGGACGCGTACCATGTCGACCTATGACATCGTCATCATCGGCGGAGGACCGGGAGGTTATCCGGCCACCATCCGCGCCAGCCAACTGGGCCGTCGTGGAGGACCGGGACCTGCCTCAACATCGGCTGTATCCCGTCCAAAGCCCCACTGCAATCTACCGAACGCTTGGTGGCGGCGAAGCGGTAGCCGATGGTGATCAACTCTGTTGACTTACATCTGCGCCAATACTGCGCCATGGGCTTGGCGCGCGATACCTACTTTAGGACGAGGCGATGAAGTTAATATATACATGCGGCTGCATGACGATAGCTCTTCTCTTGGCAGCCTGCGGTAAAATGGGGCCGTTGGAACGGCCGGGGCCGCTCGTTGGCAATCCACCGCCCGATTCGCCACAGGCCACCAAGCATGATACCCAAGTGCGCACCATCGACTCTCGGAATCGCTTCGGACGACAACCACCTCCCGAACTCCTGCGGCCTGAACCGCCTTCGGCAGGGGAAGAGGCCACTAACCCTAGACGCGACCCCTAGACGCGACCCTGCTCCCACGTCCGGTGATCCCGCGACATCCACAGGCGCGGGGCGGCCACTTACGGCCCGCTCTCCTGTCCCTCAAGGCCCGCGCTGGTGAAACCCGCCATGTTCGTCACCATCACAAACCCCAGCAGCGAACGGACGATCAGCGCGACGCCCGCGAGAACCCAGACAATGGGGGCATCCTGGCTCCGGGCGCCCCCTAGCCTGTCACCTTGCGCCGTGGAACGTAGAACGGGATGTTGTGGCCCCGCCGCCCCGCCAGCGCCCCTGTGCTCAATGCGACTTACGTTGACATTCCACGTTTTCGCGCCTCGGGACGCCGCGCTGGGATCACGGCAGAACCCGACCTCCGACTCTCGATGGCATGGCAGCGCCGGGCGGCGCGCCGATCCGGTCGATCGTTTCGGTTACAGCATCGATGGGCGCCCAGAGGCCTGATTGGCTCACGCGTCTGAATGCTCGTCCTGGCTCGTACAATGCCGTCTCCGGCGCCAACCGCTTCGCCTCGAGCCGGCCGATCGCATTGAGTAGGGATGCGCTGGCGACATAAGCGTCTCGACGGGCCGCGACGAGAGCGAGTTCCGCGTTGCGCAACTCGAGTTCGGCGTTGAGCACATCCAGCGTGGTTCGCAGGCCGACCTCGAACTCCAGGCGGGTGCCTTCGACCGCGACTTTGGCGGCCCGGACGACCCCTTCGTTGGCGATAGCGCTCGCTCGGGCGGTCGTCATCTGGCTCCAGGACTGGGCGATAGCCTGGCGCACTTGGCGATTGGCGGTCTCTACGCGGATCCGATCTGTATTGTTGCGTTCCACCGCCTGGCGAATCTGCGATGAGAGCACGCCGCCTGAATAGATGGGGACCGTCGTGGTGACCGACGCCGATAGATTGCGGGCGAAGCGGTCGGCGATGAACGGATCCACCTGTCCGGAATAGCCATAGCCGGCTCGAAGAGAGACGGTCGGCCGTCGTTGGGCGCGCACCATTGCGACCCTGGCGCGGCTGGCGTGCTCCGTGAGTTCAGCCGCGCGAACCTTCGGGCTTTCCGTTATGGCGATGTCGAACGCCTGCAAGATGTGGCTGGGCAAGAT
>JAHUZY010000042.1 GCA_019264505.1 Phenylobacterium sp.
GGCGTCAGCAGGGCGCAGGGCAGGGCGCCCAGACCGCCGGCCCGGCTGACGGCCAGGGCCAGGGCGACCCCCGAGGCGCCGGCCATGGGCGCCTGCAGGATGGGGTGGGCGACCTGAAAGAGGTCGGTGATCCGGCGATCTGGCCAAGGAGACATGCGGCGCCTGTGCTTTTGCCCGACGTTCGGGAGGAGTGGACCGTGCAGGGACGGCTTCCGTCGGCGAGGCGATCGGGCGCAGCGGCGGCGGAATCGTCGGGAAACGCTTACAATGGCGCCCGGGCGTGACCTATAGTGGTCGAGATGGGTGTGATCGCCTTGGCTGCGCGCCCGAACTGGCGTTCCGCGGACCTCGGCGGCGGACTCTGCGCCAGCAGCGGCCACGCGCCCGCGTCCGCTGCTGGCGGGGCGGACATGGTCCGGGCGCCGGCATTCCGGATCGTCCAGCGTCCCTGCTTCACCTGCGCGCCATGGGCGGCGCCGCGGCCTGCGCGGAGTGAGAGGAACGCGAGTTCAAGTGAGCAAGACTGAGATTACCCCCACGACGTCCGGCAAGATGGACGTGACGCACGGCTGCTACCGCATTCTGGCCGGGCCCCGCGGCGAGGTCGGTGAGGCGATCGCCTATGTGGGGATGCGCAAGCTGGATCAGCTGACCGAAGACTCTGTCGAGCAGGCGCTCGCGGTGATGGTCGCCCGGCTCGATATCCGCCGCGACGCCTTCATCGCCCAGCGTGACGAACAGGGCCTGCCCAGCGTTGATGAGTATCGCGAGGCCCTCGACGCCACGCCGCTGGTGATGGAGTCCCGTCTCGACAACACCCTGCACGCCCACTCCCAGCGCCCGGGCGCCCGGGCCAATGCGGGCGATCTCGCCAGATCCTGTGGCCTGACCGAGACGGCCTTCTGGCTGGAGTACGGACGGCTGGGCCGGCGCCTGAGCGCCCTGCTGGCCATCGACCCGCCCAAGGACAAGACGGTCCGCCAGCTGGCCTCGCTCTACACCTTCGCCACCTTCGAGGCCGGGGCGCGCCCGAGCGACCTGACGATCACCCTGCGCCCCGCCTTCCTGGAAGCCCTGCAATAGCCGCCCGCGTTCAGAGCGCCCGGCCGGAACTGATCTTGTAGAAGACCCCGCCTTCGTCCTGGCCGCTCAGTTCCAGCACGCCTTCGATGGTCTTCACCCCATAGTCGAAGACGACGCCCTTGTCGGTCTTGACCTCGATAAACTGCATCGGGCTCGGATTGAGGTGGAACGGGCAGTCTGGCGGATAGGCCAGCAGGACGAAGTGGGTCTGGGTCTTGCCGTTCTGCAGGGGCATCATATAGCCCGACACCTTCACCTTCTTGCCCTTAAGCGCCAGGACGCCGGGGGGGAAGTCGGGCTTGGACAGGAGATAGCCGCGCGCATCTGTGCGGGTGATCTCCTTCGTCGATTCCAGCAAGGCCCAGGAGACGCCGCCCGGCGGGGTGGCGGCTGGCTTCCAGACACTTTCAGTGGGGGCGGCGGGGCGCGACTGCAGTGCAGCGCCAGCGGGCGTGGCGGCGACCACCAGGGACAGGGCCAGCATCAGCCGGACGAACATGGCGTTACTCCTTAGCGGGTGTCGGCGAGGGTCTTGGCGATATCGACCCGGAAGACTTTGAGCGCTGGAATGAGCGCCGCAAGAGCGCCCATGCCAATCGCAGCCATGACGATCACCAATTCCGCGGTCTCGAAGCGCGCGGCGGTGAGGCCCATGTCCCGAAGCTGCGGGAAGCTCGCCGCCGAGGCGGCGACCACGGCATGACCGACCGCCACGCCCAGCAGGGCTCCGGCCGCGGCCAGCAGCACGCCTTCCAGAACGATATGGCCGAAAATGGCGCCTGGGCGTGCGCCCATGACTCGCAGCATGGCCATGTCCCCCTCGCGCTGGCGCAGGGCTGAATAGAGAGCCACGAAGATCGAAAGTCCGCTGGTCGCCATCAACAGGATGGCGAAGGCCCGGACGGCGTCGATCCCCACTCCCAGCAGGGACAGGAGCCGGGTCATTTCCACCGCCGGCGCAGCGGCCTGCAGTTCTGTCTGCTTGTTGATGAAGTTGGGCAGGCGGACCGCGGCCATGGAGGAGCGGTACTTGATCAGCAGCGCCGTGACTTCCAGATCGCCGCCACCGGCATGGGCGGCGTGCTCGGGTTCGGCCTCGGCGTGTTCGTCGTGCCCGTCCTCGTGCCCGTCCTCGTGGTCATGCGCAGCGTGGTCCTGATGGCCGTCGCCATCATGGTCATGGTCATGGTCGGCGTCGTGACCGGCATGGTCGTCGTGGTCTTCGGCGTCGCCCTCGACCGGCGGGGCCGCAAAGCCGTGGGCGGCCCAGATGCTGCCCACCGGCGTGACGATCAGTCGGTCGAGCACCGTGCCGGTGGGGGCCAGGATGCCGACCACCTCATAGGGGGTCTCTTCATGGTCGTGGCCATCCCCGGACAGGCCGTGGGAGCCGACGAACTTCTGGCCGAGGCCCGCGCCCGTCTCGCGCGCCACCTGGGCGCCGATCACCGCCTGATAGTCGGCGGCGAACATCTGACCCTGGGCCAGAACGCCGCCGAAATTCTCCACATAGGCCGGTTCGGTCCCGACGATGCGGTAGCCTCGGAAACTGTCGCCGAGCGCCAGCGGGATCACCTCGGCCACCGTGGGGTCCGCCCGCAGCAGGTCGACCGTCGCCAGGGGAATGTTCCCGGTGGGGACGTCCACCTGATAGATGCTCGACAGGATGAGCTGCAGGGGCGAGCCCTTGGCCCCCACCACAAGATCGATCCCCTGGGCGTCCCGTTCGAACCGCTCGGCGAGCTGGCTGGAGAACAGCACCAGGATCACCAGGGTGGCCACGCTGAGCGTCAGCAGCAGGATGTTCAGCGCCGTGTTGAGCGCCCGGTCCTTGAGATAGGCGAGGGACAGGCCGGCCAGGGTCATGCGGCCACCTGCGGTGTGGCGAGCGTCAGGGTGCGGTCGAACCTGGCCCGCAGTCGGTTGTCATGGGTGGCGATCAGCAAGGTGGCGCCCGTGGCCTCGGCCGTGGCCAGCAGGAGGTCCGACATGGCGATGGCGTTGGCGTCGTCCAGGGCCGAGGTCGGCTCGTCGGCGACCACGATGGCCGGCTTGGCGCAGAGCGCCCGGGCGATGGCCGCCCGTTGGCCTTCCCCCTGGCTCAGTTCCCGGGGCCGGGCGTCGGCCCGATGGGTGAGGCCGACCTGGGCGATCAGCGACTCGATGGCGGCGGAATCGTTCTGACCCAGGGCCAGGCGCTGGGCGAGGGCCAGGTTCTGCCGGACGCTGAGGGCGCCGATCAGCCGCAGGGTCTGGAAGACGACGCCGATGGTGCGGCGGCGCAGCTGGTCCCTTTGGGCGGCGGGCAGGGCCGACATCACCTGCCCGGCGATCCGAACCTCTCCGGACGTGGGGGTGATCAGGCCGGTGATCACATTGATCAGGGTGGTCTTGCCGCTGCCGGAGGGACCCAGCAACAGGGTGTGCTCCCCCCTGACGGCCGCGAAGGCCGGAGCAGCCATCACACAGCGCCCATCGATCTCATGGCGGAGGTCACGGACCTCGATCAGGGGTTCGGCGGGCGTCGTCATGCGATCGGCGCGAGATGTCCGGTGGAGGTGAAGCGGAGGTGAAGCGGAGGTGGGCGGAAACTGAATTCTAACGGGCGGCGACGACCTGCCGACGGCTGGCCTGCGCCATTTGGCGCTCGTCAGGGCCGGGTTCGACCTTGATCGCGAAGCGGCTGATCAGGGCGGCGCGGCCGGCCATGATGTCCTTTTCGCGCATGGCGTCCCGGGCCGCGGCGTCAGCGTTTCGTCGCTCTTCGGGGCTCATGTCCCGATAGCTGAAATAGGCCGACATGGGGCTGTAGTCGTTGTCATGCTGATCACCGGCCTGGGCGGCGCCCGCGCCCAGGGCCAGGCAGGTTCCAAGCAGGATGGCGACGCGCATGATCATTCTCCCAACGGACTGGCGAAATGTTACAAAGAAACACCGCGTCTGACGACAGGTGATTGACGTCTGCGGGCGATTCCTTCGCGATTGGTCAGGGAATTGGCGGAAACCGCACATCCTCAGGGCAAAGCCTGCGGATTTTCATGCTGCAAGCCGCCTGCCTTGGGCCTGCGGTCCAGCCAGGACCAGAATCGACCCCATGAGCCCGTTCGCCGAACTCGCCTACCACGTCACCCCCCTGGGCGCGCTCAGCCTGCGCCGGCGGCGGATGCTGGCCCTTGATCTGGACGTGCTTGAGGTCAAGCTCGGGGAGGACTTCCTGATGTCGAGCCTGTTCACCGCCGGTGAGCGGGCGCTCGCCCATCTGTCGGTGGCCGGTGCGCCGGCCGGCCCCCTGGATGTGCTGGTCGGCGGGTTGGGGCTTGGCTACACGGCCGCCGCCGCGCTGGACCACGATGAGGTGCGCAGCCTTCGGGTGGTTGATGTGCTGCCCGAGGTGATCGGCTGGCACCGGGACGGCCTTGTGGACCTGGGCCCGCGCCTGTCTGGCGACCCCCGCTGCGTGCTGGAGGAAGGCGACTTCTTCAACATGGTCCGAACCGGCGCGGCGCCGCAGCCTGGGCGGTTTCATGTGATCGCGGTGGACATCGATCACTCGACCGAGGCCTGGCTCAACGCGGCCAACGGGGACCTTTACACCGAGGCTGGCCTGCGCAATCTCCTAGCCTGGCTGCATCCCCAGGGGGTGTTTGGCCTCTGGTCGGACGCCGCGCCGGATGAGGCTTTCCTGACGCGCATGGCGAAGGTCTTTGACCGGGTCGACGCCGAGGTCGTGGCCTTCGACAACCCCCTGCGAGACGTGCAGGAGACCTGCACCATCTATCGCGGCTGGGCCGCGTGATCGCGCCGGACGCCTCGCAGGTCAGCCCCCTGCACCGGGAGCGCCTGGAGACCGTGGTCGCCCTGTTGCTGGACCGGGGCGTGCGGACAGTGTGTGACCTTGGCTGCGGCTCCGGCGCCCTGCTGGAGCGGCTGATGGCCGAGTCGCAGTTTGAAGCGCTGATCGGGGTCGAGC
>JAHUZY010000063.1 GCA_019264505.1 Phenylobacterium sp.
GCAGCGTCTTTCGCTGCTGACCGTCTTCGGACGTGGGCGGGTTCAATCGTCCATCCCCTCAACCTTCCGGTGCTTCACCGCTTTCGCGGCGAAGGTGGGCAGCACGAGGAGCGTCAGCGCCGTCGCTGTTAGGAGGCCGCCGATGACGACCGTGGCCAGGGGCTTTTGCACCTCTGCACCCGCACCATGCGCGAGCGCCATCGGGATGAAGCCAACGATCGCCACGAGGGCGGTCGTCAACACGGCCCGAAGACGGCTTGAGGCGCCTTCGATGGCGGCGTCATAGGGAGTCAGGCCCGCCGTCAGCCGTTCGCGGATCGCCTGCATTAGCACCAGGCCATTCAGGGTCGCCACGCCGGAGACGGCGATGAAGCCGACCGCTGCAGAGACAGAGAAGGGCATACCGCGCAACAGCAGCGCGAGCGCGCCGCCGACCAGGGCTAGGGGGACGCAGGCAAAAACGAGACCGGCCTCCGCGAAAGATCCCAGCGCCAGGAACAGCAGCACGCCGATCAGCACGAAGACGACCGGAATGACGAGACCGAAGCGTTGCTCGGCCCGCTTGAGGTTCTCGAACTGTCCGCCCCAATCCAGATAGACCCCGGCCGGCAGTTCGATCTTCGATACCTGACTTTGGGCGTCCGTGACGAAGCCGCCCAGATCGCGTCCCCGCACATTGGCCTGGACCACCATGCGACGGCTGCCGTTCTCACGACTGATCTGGTTCGGGCCTTCACCAGTCTGGATGCGGGCCACCGAAGACAGCGGCACGATCACGCCAGTGTCGGACACGATGGGGAGCGCCGCCAGGGCTGCCGGATCGTTGCGGGCATCGTCCGGCAGGCGAACGACGACATCGAAGCGCCGATCGCCCTCGAAGATGCGTCCGGCCTCTGCGCCGCCGATTCCGGCCGAAACTGCTTCGCTGACGTCGGATGCGGACAGGCCGTAGCTGGCGGCGGCGGTGCGATCGACGCTGACGGTTAAGGTAGGCAGGCCGGAGGCTTGCTCGACTCGCACGTCCGCCGACCCGGTCGTGTTACGGAGCGAGGTCGCGACCTGATCCGCGACGCGCTGGAGCGTGTCGAAGTCGTCGCCATAGACCATGACGGCGAGGTCGGTTCGGACGCCGGAGATCAGTTCGTTGAAGCGCAGTTCGATCGGCTGGCTGAACTCAAAATTGTTTCCGATCTGTTGCGCCGCGACGCCCTCGATCCGCTCGATCAACTCTTCTTTCTTAAGGTTTTGGTCTGGCCAGTCCTTACGGTCCTTCAGCACGATCACGCTGTCGGAGATATTCGGCGGCATCGGGTCCACAGCCGCTTCGGCCGTGCCGGTGCGTGAGAACATGGTCTCAACTTCAGGCTGGGCTTTGATGGCGCGCTCCAGAGCCATCTGCATGGCCAAGGACTGTTCCAAAGATGTCGATGGCACGCGCAGCGCCTGCATGGCGATGTCGCCTTCGTCGAGCGTCGGAATGAACTCCCGACCCAACGACATGAAAGAGACCCCGCCGATGACAAGGGTCGCCACCGCCGAGATCAGCACGAGCTTAGGCCTTTCGACCGCCGCCTTGATCGCCGGCTGGATGAACCGGCGGGCAAACCGAAGAATCCAAGTCTCGTGCTCGACGGCCTGACCGTCGGGGCCGACGTGAACCGACTTAGGATCGCGCACCAGCAGGGCGGTCATGGCAGGCACGAAGGTGAAGGAGAAGATAAACGCTCCAACCAGGGCCAGCATGACGGTCGCGCCCATGGGCTGGAACGTCTTGCCCTCGACGCCTTCCAGCATCAGCAGCGGGGCGAATACGAGAAGGATGATCAGCTGGCCGAAGGCCGCGGGCTTGACCATCTGACGCGCGGATTGAACCGCAACGTCCAATCGTTCGTGGCGCGTCAGCATTCGACCGAGCTGAGCCCGCCGCCGCGTCAGCATCAGCAGTGTGTTCTCGATCACCACGACCGCGCCATCGACCATCAGACCGAAGTCGAGGGCGCCCAGGCTCATCAGGTTCCCGCTGATGCCAAACCTGTTCATGCCGATGACCGCGAACAGGAACGACAGCGGGATCATCAGGGCGGTGATGGTGGCGGCGCGGATGTTGCCCAAGAGCAGGAACAGGACGACCACGACCAGTAGGGCGCCCTCGGTCAGGTTGCGGGCGACGGTCGAGATGGTGGAGTTGACGAGCTCACTGCGATTCAACACCGGGATGGCGACGATACTCGGTGGGAGACTGTCGTCCACCACCGCCAGTCTGTCGGCGGCGGCCTGAGCCACGGTGCGGCTGTTGCCGCCGGCGATCATCAGGGCCGTCCCCAGAACGGCCTCGTGCCCGTCGCGGCTGGCGCCCCCCAGGCGCGGGGCCTGACCTATCTCGACCGTGGCGACATCGGCGACACGAACAACCAGACCGCCGCGATTGACGACCGGGGCCTGGGCCAGATCGCCGATGGTCAGCGCCAGAGCATCGGTGCGCACGACCAGGGCCTCGCCCGCGCGCTGGATGTAGCCGGCGCCCGCCTGGGTGTTGGCGCGCTCCACCGCCTCGACCAGATCGCCGAGGCCGAGGCCATAGGCGGCCAGCTGCGATGCATTAGGCCGGACGGCGTACTCTTTGACGTAGCCGCCCACGGTATCGACCCCAGCGAGGCCGGAGGTAGTGCGCATCTGGGGCGCGATGATCCAGTCCTGAACCGTGCGCAGATAGGTCGCGCGTTGTTCGGGCGTCGTCAGTCGCTCACCCTCGGGGGTCAGATAGACGCCGCCCGCCTGCCAGCCCGGCTGGCCCGGCTTCGCCAGGCTCTTGGTTGTGAACGGCACATAATCGACCGTCCACATCAGGACTTCGCCGAGGCCCGTCGTGATGGGCGACAGGGCCGGTTCCACACCTTCGGGAAGCCCCTCGGACGCTGCGGCCAGCCGCTCGGCGACCTGCTGACGAGCGAAGTAAATGTCGGTCTGATCCGTGAAGATCGCGGTGATCTGGCTGAAGCCGTTGCGCGAGAGCGACCGCGTGCTGGTCAGGCCGGGAATGCCGGCCAGGGCCGTCTCCAGCGGATAGGTGACCTGACGCTCGATCTGCTCTGGCGCCAGGGCGGGGGCGACCGTGGTGATCTGCACCTGTCGGTTGGTGATGTCGGGGACCGCATCGATCGGCAGCTTGGTCAGTTCGAAAAGACCCAGCGCCGCAACGAGGCTGACGGCAATAATGACGAACCAGCGGAACCGGACCGACGCTTCAATGATAGCTTTGAACAAGATCGTCGCCCCCTAGTGACCGTGCTCGGCCTCGCCCTTGGCGAGCTCGGCTTTGAGTAGGAAGGCGTTGGCGCCGGCAATTCGTTCAGAGCCATTAAGCCCGTTGAGGATCTCCGTTCGACCGCCCGCTTGGCGCCCGACGAGTACTGGGACAGCCCTGAAGCCGCCTTGCACCTGCACGAACACAACGCTCGCGCCTTCGACCGATTGAACGGCCTCAGAGGGGACGGTCGTCCCTTCGCCTGAAGCCCCCGTCACTACAGCGCCTGTCACAGCCGAGCCGGCCGGCGGCAGCGCCCCACCACTTGGACGCGCCCGGACTATTGCTGCACCACTCTGCGCGTTGGCGCCCGTGGCGACGCCGGTGACAACGGCGTCGAACTCACCAGAGGGACCTTGCACCCGGATGGGCGATCCCACCCGGACGCCCGCGGCTACTGTCGGCGGGGCATTGAAGACGAGCTCAACGCGGCTTGGATTCGTCACCTCGGCAACGACCCCGCCCTGGGCGACAAAACCTCCCGGTCCCACTTGAACCGTTGTCACGACCCCGGCGATGGGAGACGCTACGCTAGCGCGGCCGGAAGCATTTGGAGAACCAGCCGCCGCCGCCCTCGCCCGCGCCGCCCGCGTGGAGGCCTCAGCACTCAGCGCCTGGGCGCGCGAGGCCTCGACTTCCTGGCGCGCCACGACACCTTGGTCGCCAAGACTTCGGTCCCGCTCGTACGCACGACGGGCGGCGTCGGCC
>JAHUZY010000156.1 GCA_019264505.1 Phenylobacterium sp.
ACTCATCGGGCTGATGCCGCCCAATGGCACCGACCTGCTGTTCTGGATTCTGCTGACCGAGACCTTCTTCAATTCCGGCATGGCGGTGGCCACCGGCGTGATGCTGGTCTCGATGGTCGCCGACGTGGTCGAGGACGCCGAGGTCAAGACCGGCCGCCGCTCCGAGGGCCTGCTGATGTCAGCCGACAACCTGTTCAAGAAGATCGTGTCCGGCGTCGGCATCTTCATCGCCGGCGCCGTGCTCAGCCTGGTCAGCTTCCCGGAAAACGCGCGCCGCGGGGGCGTGGACCCCGAGATCCTGCAGAATATGGGCCTGATCTATCTGCCCCTGGTCACCCTGCTCTACGGCCTGGGGATCGTCTGCCTGTCCATGTTCAACATCGACAAGGCCAAGCACGAGGACAACCTCCGCATCCTCGACGAGGCCGGCGCCAAGGCGACCGCGGCCGCCCAGGAAGCGCGCGACGCCAGCACCGACATCCTGCCCGGGGGCGCGACGCCGCCCCTGGGTTCAAAGGCCTGATAGGAATTCACCGTGACCGACCTGACCGACCAGGCCACCCCGGCCGCGACCGCCGACCGCCGCCTGAGCCTCACCACGCGCATCCTGTACGGCGCCGGCGGGGCCGCCAGCGCCATCAAGCAGCGCGGGCTCTCGACCTTCCTGCTGCTGTTCTACAATCAGGTGATCGGCCTGCCGCCGCAGATGGTCTCCACGGCCATCATGTTCGCCCTGATCTTCGACGCCTTCGTTGACCCCCTGGTGGGCCAGGTGTCGGACAATTTCCGGTCCAAGTGGGGCCGGCGGCACCCGTTCATGTACCTCTCGGCCCTGCCCGTGGCGATCGCCTTCTTCCTTATCTGGAACCCGCCGGTCGGCTGGGAGAACGCGCAGATCTTCGGCTACATGTTGACCTGCCTGCTGGTGATCCGCCTGTTCGACACCTTCTTCGAGCTGCCCTCCTCCGCGCTCGCCCCGGAACTGGCCAAGAACTATGACGACCGGACCAGCCTGATCGCCCTGCGGGGTTTCTTCGGGGTGGCCGGGGGCCTGGGCATGACCCTGTTGGCCTATCAGGTCTTCCTGCGGGAGGGTCCCAATGGCACCGGCGGGGTTCTGGCCCGTGAGGGCTATTTCAGCTACGCGCTCTGCGCCGCGGTGCTGATCTTCATCATCATTCTGGCCTCCACCGCCGGGACCCACAAACACATCCCCGAGCTGCGCAAGCCGCCGACCCGCAAGATCACCTTCGTCGGCATGGCCCGCGAAGTCGCCCACACCCTGAACAACCGCTCCTTCGTGGTGCTGACCATCTCGGGCATGTTCATGTCCATGTCCCTGGGGGTGAAGGGCGGGCTCGAGCTCTACTTCTTCCTCTACTTCTGGGAGCTCACCCAGACCCAGCTGTCCCTGCTCACCGTGGCCGGGGTGATCGCCAGCGTCATGGGCGTTTCGCTGGCCCCCAAGGTGGCGGCCAAGATGGGCAAGCGGAACGGCGCCATCACCATGTTCGCCGGCGCCGTTGTGGCCCTGCTTGGCCCTATCGCCCTGCGACTGGTGGGCTGGATGCCGGCCAACGGCACCGACCTGCTGTTCTGGATCCTGTTCGTCGATGTCATCGCCAATGGCGCCATGGCCATGATGACCGGCGTCATGCTGGCCTCGATGATCGCCGACGTGGTCGAGGACTCCGAGGTCAAGACCGGCCGCCGCTCCGAGGGGCTGCTGTTCTCCTTCGACAACCTGTTCAAGAAGGTGGTCTCCGGGGTCGGCGTCTTCGTCTCCGGCGCGGTCCTGGCCTTCGTCGCCTTCCCGCAGAACGCCGTGCGCGGCGGGGTCGATGACGAGGTGCTGCGCAACATGGCGCTGATCTATCTGCCGACCCTGCTGTTCTTCTACGCCATCGCCATCGGCTGCCTGTTCATGTTCAAGATCGACAAGGCGACCCACGAGGAGAACCTGCGCAAGCTGGAGGAGACCGCCCTGCGCGCCCAGGCCGCCGGCGGCACGACCCCGGCCGGCCCCAACGCCCCGCCGGTCACCGGGGCCTGATCTGGGCCGACAGGCGGGTCGTCTAGGCCACAAAATCCGGGTCCGCGGCCTTGCCCGCGGACCCGGCTGGGACCTAGATGCGGCTTGGCCTTGAGGCCGCAGTTCCCCCCCGCGGCCCGCTCCGGTCGCGCCCGGCCGCAAGGATGCCCCGTGACCGAAAGCGCCGTCCGCCCCGCGCCCAAGAAGCTCAGCCTGCCCACCAAGCTGTTCTACGGCTTCGGCACCGTCGCCTTCGGGGTGAAGGACCAGGGCTTCTCCTACCTGCTGCTGATCTTCTACAATCAGGTCATCGGCATGCCGGCCCACATGGTAGGTCTGGTGATCATGATCGCCATGATCTTCGACGCCATTTCCGACCCGCTGATCGGCCAGGTTTCGGACAACTGGCGCTCGCGCTGGGGCCGCCGGCACCCGTTCATGTACGCCTCGGCCATTCCGGTGGCGATCACCTATGGCCTGCTGTGGAACCCGCCCGAGCTCTCCCAGACGGGCCTGTTTGTCTATCTGCTGGTGGTGGCGGTGATGATCCGCACCTTCATCACCCTCTATGAGATTCCCTCCACCGCGCTCGCCGCCGAGCTGACCTCGGACTATGACGAGCGGACCAAGGTGCTCAGCTACCGCTACTTCTTCGCCTGGTGGGGCGGGCTGACCATGACCCTGCTGGCCTTTCAGGTGTTCCTGCGGCCCAGCGCGGAGCATCCGGTGGGCCAGCTGAATCCCGACGGCTATGTAGCCTATGGGACCACCGCAGCCGCGGTCATGCTGCTGGCCATCCTGGTGTCAGCCATCGGCACCCACCGGCATATCCCTGAACTGGTCACCCCGCCCAAGCGCAAGCTGACCGTGGTCCAGGTGATCAAGGAGATGGCGGGCACCCTGTCCAACCGCTCCTTCCTGGTCCTGATCATGGCGGGCCTGTTCAACGCCATGGCGGGCGGCCTCGTCCTGTCGCTGAACCTCTATTTCAACACCTATTTCTGGGAGCTGTCGGCGGTCGAGATCTCGCTGTTTGCGGTGGCCAACTTCATCTCCGCAGCGATCGCCTTCGGCCTGGCCGCGCCGCTCTCGCTACGGATGGGCAAGAAGAACGCCGCCCAGCTGGCCAAGGTGCTGTCCTTCTTCGTGGGCTCGGCGCCGATCACCCTGCGGCTGCTGGGCGTCTTTCCCGACAACGACAACCCGGTGATCATTCCGATCCTGTTCGTCCAGACCATGCTGTCCACCGGGCTATCGATCACCGCCTCGATCCTGATCTCTTCGATGATCGCCGACGTGGTGGAGGACTCCGAGCTGAAGACCGGACGACGCTCGGAAGGGCTGTTCTTCGCCGCCGCCAGCTTCGTCAACAAGTCGGTCTCCGGCATCGGCATCTTCGCCTCCAGCATGATCCTGCTGGCTATCGCCTTCCCGCAGAACGCCCGCCCCGGCGAGGTGCCCGAGGAGGTGATCCGCAATCTGGGGATGCTCTATGTGCCGCTGCTGGGCGCCCTGCTGGCCGCCGCCGTGGGCTTCGTCGCCTTCTACAGCATCACCCGCGACAAGCATGAGGC
>JAHUZY010000177.1 GCA_019264505.1 Phenylobacterium sp.
GGGTGCCGCCGCGACCGGCGAAGGCGTGCTTCTGGGCGTTGGTGATCGCTTCCACCGCAAACAGGGCCAGAGGGGCCAGGCGGTCAGGATCGATCATCAGCGTGTCGGCGTGGAGCTCTGTCCGCACCGCCGGCCCGCGCATGGACTCGCCCGCCACGAGTTGGGCGGTAAGCTCCTCCAGGAAGGGGCGCAGATCCACGCGCTTGAGATCTGGGCCCTGGTACAGGGCGCGATAGACCAGGGCGAGGGCTGAAATCCGCTGGCGGGTGTCGGACATGGCGGCCCGGGCGCCGGGGTCGGTCAGGGCCCGCTGCTGCATGCTGAGCAGGCTGGAAATGACCTGCAGGTTGTTCTTCACCCGGTGATGGATCTCCCGCATCAGCGCGTCCTTCTGGGCGAGGGAGTCGCGGAGCGAGGCGTCGCGGCCGACGATGGCGTCGGCCATGGTCTCCATGGCCTCGGCCAGGTCGCGGATTTCCAGCGGCATGTCGCCGGCCTGGGCCGGTCTGACCGTCAGGCGGCCCCGGCCATAGAGGGCGGCGATCCGCTGCAGATAGATGAGCCAGCGCACCACCACCCGGTCCACGGCGATGAACACCGTCCCCAGCACCACCGCAAAGGTCAGCAGCGGCAGGATGAGCCCGGTCAGCGGGTTGAGGCGCGCCCAGGAAAAGAGCCCCGGCGAGTCCGCCGACAGGATGACGAACAGGCTTTCCCCCACCAGGGGGGCGGCGATATGGACCCGGCGCTGCCCGTCGGTCCGCCCATACCAGACATAGGACCCTTGCGCGTGGGTGCGCGCTTGCCAGCCGTCCGGGGGCGGCGCGAAGGCGTCGGGATCGGTCAGGCTGAGATATTCGCCGGCGGCGTCGAGCAGGGCCACCTCGGAGCCGGGCGGCAGGGCCGCAACGGTGGAGTTGGGTTGCAGGCTGGTCAGGGCGATCACCGCCGCCAGGGCGCCGTCGAACTCGCCGGCCGCATTGTAGGCCGGGACCACCGCCATGAGAGCCGGCTTATCGGAATAGACCGCGCCGGGATCGCGGGTGATGACCATTTCACCGCCACCCTGCACCTGGCTGAACCAGGGGCGTTCGGCCCGCGCGGGGTCGGAAGGGACGGTTCCGGCCGCGCAGGCGACCCTGCCGTTCCGGTCAAAGCGGATCAGATTGTCATAGCCCGGGATACGTTCGGTGATCTCGGCCAGTCGCTGAGCACAGGCGAACCCCACCGAACCGGGCGCCAGGGTCTCAAGCAGAATGTCGGCGGACTCCATCCGCGCCCGGGCGTCGGCTGCGCTCCGCTGCGCCGCCGACCCCAGGGTTTCCCGGACCCGTTCAGCCTCGTGGTTGAAGGCCATGGCGCTCTGAATGGCCCCCAGAGCCAGGACCGGCAGCAGGGCCGCGGCCATGGCGGCGATCAACCGGACGCGTATGGTGCCCAGAGAGGCCCAGGGATCCCCATTCATGACCAGGCCCCCCCGGGCCGTCAGCGCGCGGTGCTGAGCCGTTCGGCGTCGGCCAGGATAGACCGCATCGCATCACCGGCCGCGCCGCCATCACGGTCATAGGCCCCGGCCTCAAGAATGGCCTGCAGGGCGCGCCGCGCGCGGCTCACCCGGCTCTTGACCGTGCCGACAGCGACGCCACAGATCTCGGCGGCCTCTTCGTAGGCGAAGCCGCCGGCGCCCACCAGAATCAGCGCTTCACGCTGCTCCGGCGGCAACATGCCAAGGCTTAGGCGCAGTTCGTCCAGCGCCACGGGCGCCTCGGGATCGTCCACCGCCACCAGAGTCCGTTCAGCGGCCTCCTGGTCGAGCTGGCTCTGGCGCCAGGACCGGCGCTTCTCGGAATAGAACTGGTTGCGCAGGATCATGAAGGTCCAGGCCTTCATGTTGGTGCCCATCTGGAAGCTGGCGCGGGCGTCCCACGCCTTCATCATGGCGTCCTGCGCCAGGTCATCGGCAGCCGTGGCGTCGCCGCACAGGGTGCGGGCGAAGGCGCGCAGATGGGGGATCAGGGTGACGATTTCAGCCTTGAAGGCGTTGTCGAGGGCGGGGTCCCGGGGGCTGCGATCGACCATCAGCCGTTCTCCGCCGACTTGTCGGCGCGGCGCAGAATATCCAGAAATTCGTCCGGGACCGGCTCGTTGACCACCTCGTCGAACATCTGTCGCAGGCGCACGCCGATGGCCTGCTGCCGCAGGCGTGCTTCATCGAGGGCCGCGGCGTTTACGTCTGGCCCCGCCGAATGCTGTTCGGATTGGTGTTCGATCATATCCCCGGCGTCTCGCTCAGGCGGCGAACGCCCCTTCATGCTGTCATTCTGATCGCTCAAACGCCCGGCCCCCCGTCGAGTTCCATCAGCCCAGCCATAGCCGCCTGATCTCAGAATGTCGAAAACGTCAAACATGGGGAACCGGTTCCCTCCAGCGACGTTTTGTGCGGTTGATGGATCAAGCGCGGCCGCAATCGACGCAGTCGCGTGTTCATCCTTGTCTCTACGGGAGGGGTCATTGAGTCTTCTAGCCCGACTGGCGCCGCATCTGCCTTATGTCCGGCGCTATGCGCGTGCGCTCACCGGCGATCAAACAACTGGCGACCATTATGTCCGCGTGGCCCTCGAGGCCCTCGCTGCGGGCGAAAAGGTCCTGGAGGCGGGTCTGACCCCCAGGGTCGCGCTCTATCACGTGTTCCACACCATCTGGTGCTCCACCGGAGCTCAGCTGGAGTCGCCAGCGACCGACGGCGCCGATGACGACGCCAATTCTCGGCTGATGCGGATTGCGCCACGGTCGCGTCAGGCGTTCCTGCTGACGGCCCTGGAGGGCTTCACCCCCAGCGAAACCGCCCAGATCCTCGGGGCGAGCTTTGATGAGGTCGGCGCCCTGATCGCAGAGGCCCAGTCCGAAATCGACGCCGAGCTGGCCACCGACGTGCTCATCATCGAGGACGAGCCGGTGATCGCCGCCGACATCGAGGCCCTGGTCAAGGAGCTTGGCCACACCGTGGTGGATATCGCCGCCACCCGGACCGAGGCCGTCGACGCCGTCAGCCGCAATCGCCCAGGTCTCGTCCTGGCCGACATCCAGCTGGCGGACGGCTCTTCCGGCATCGATGCGGTCAAGGACATCCTGGCCGAGCTCGATGTGCCGGTGATCTTCATCACCGCCTTCCCGGAACGCCTGCTCACCGGGGAGCGCCCCGAGCCCACCTTCCTGATCACCAAGCC
>JAHUZY010000198.1 GCA_019264505.1 Phenylobacterium sp.
GCAGCGGCGAGCATCATGTACTTCGTCGTCTCGATGGGCTCTGCGAGGAAGGCGTCGGGGTTCGTGGCGGCGGCGCCCGACGTCTGGGCGCCAGGGATCATGTTGCGTAACCCGAGCTGAGCTGAAGCCACCGACGGCACGGCCATCCCCATGGCTGCCGAGATTACAACTGCGATCTTGTAGGCTTTAGGTGTCATGTTTCCCCCGAAAATGACGATCCGCTCAAAGTGGCGGATCAAGGTCCCGCGCCGCTTGCCGGGCGAGCTCTGTGACTGCAGTCGCAAGGTCGATCTGCAGGGATCTGTCGCGGTACTCTGCCGACGCATTCGGCGGCGCCGCCGTGGCGGACAAGCGTTGTTGCAGGCCGCCGCCTGAGACACGCTGATCATCCTTCTTCAGCACGTAGCCGATGGTCAGGTCATAGGTGTCGACGGTTTGGCGGCCTTGCGCCTGCTCAGCGCTCAAGTCCACTTGGTGAACAGGTTCGAAGCAGATCTCAGGGCTCGGCGGAGCAAACGCTCCCAAGGCTCCAATGCCGTCGAACTGGCTCTCCAGCCCCATCCGCCGTAGCTCTTGGTGAAAGGACGCGATCTTGACCGCGCCAGAGAACTCGCGCGCAAAGCTGTTCTGGGCGATGGGCTGAAGGAGGGGTTGGACAACCGACCCCCTGACGCTCAGAGCCGGAACACCATCGGCAAGGCATTGCGCGAAAATCCGTCGAGACCTTGAGCTCGGTCCAGCAGCTTCATAGGCGACCTGGTCGCCGCGTTGAATCCTTGGAGCCTCTAACCCGGCATAGCGGGCGACGGCCTCGGCCCCTTCTATTGCGGTCACCTCGACATCGGTGACCGGAGCCCAGACCTCGCCTTCAATCCCTGAAACTCGACCGACCCGGCGCACGACGACGGCGTCGGTTCCTGGGGTGAGGACGCCCCCTGGATCACTGATCCTGACTTCGTCTCCTGCCGCATCAATCTCCAAGCGGAGCCTGGAAGGCTTGAAAGCTTCGGATAATTCGGCGGCGGCTCGAATGATGGCGTTTTTGAGCGCCGCGTCGCGCCGCTGCTCGCTTGAAGGGGCCATGTCGCCGACGATTTCGTCGACCCGCTGGTCTACCCCCTGAGAGGCGAAGACAACCCTACCCTCGGGGTTGATCACTTCCACGAAGGCGCGCGCCTCTTGCACCCGGCGGCGCACGCCGGCCACGTTTGTATCAGCTTCGATTGGGTCGAGCGCCGCCACAGACAGGCGCAGGAAGTAGTCAGGCGTCCGGCGCAGGCGTCCCGCCACCCCAGCGGCCGTCAGCGCCGGTTCTCGGATCTGAGGCAGACTGGGGCTCACCGGCACCACGGCGAAGCCCTGAGGGCCGCCAAGCGCATCCTCCATCAAGGTGGTTAGGTATGAGGCGGCCACGCCTTGTGGCGCGTCCACGGTGACGACCAGCATCGAAGGCCGCTCGAGGTGCTCAACGGGCTGCGCAATCTGCCGCGATAGGGCTTGACCCACCGTGAGGCTTCCGAGGGCTGGCTCGATGATGGCGTAATCCGCATCGGCAAAGACCACCGAGGCGTCTGCCCCAATGGGATCGCCCTCGCGAAGCCCGCCTCGCCGACCGACATCCAGCACGTAGCGCGGCCCTGTTCGGCCACGTACTACGCCTTCAATCGCGCTGGGGCGGAAGTCCGCCGCCGCGGCCTCAATTAGGGTGCTAATGACCTGGTTAAAGCGCTCAGGAAATTCCGCGACGGCCTGGGCTTCGTAGCTGGCTTGCGGCATCAAGCCTTGAACGTTTGTTGAGAGGTTCTGCACCAGCAGGACCTCGCCAGTCAGCACATTGGTCAGCATCAGGCTGAGGGTGATCGGCATATGGACTTCGATCACGGATTGCTTTGGGACCGTCCAAAGGTCGGCGCGCGACAGGTGCAGCGACGCGACCACGGTCTGTGAGACCATTGCTTCGCGGGTCAGGCCGTCAGGCAAAGGACCATCCAGACGATCACGTATAGATGCCCCAAACCGGGCGACCATCATGCTCCTGAACTGCTGCCCCCACGCTGCCTGCTGTCCGCTTCCAAACTGGCTGCACAGGGCCGGGGCAATGCGCACCGGCGGCGCTAGGCCATCAAGGGCGCAACCCGAGCTCTCCGGGCCAAAGAGCCCGGCCACTGGGTAGATTTTCAGGCCGTCGGCTCGCGCAGTCCCCGTACATGCGAACAGGAGCGCGACCGCAGCCACAAAGGTTGGGCCCCGCCGCAAGGCTAACAGCCCGAGAGACACAAGGTGACTTGCTGGCGCCCAGCCTGTGTTTCCATCGCCGCGAAGGCGGGATTCCCGCGCAGACGCTGATAGAGCGCCAAGTGCAGAGGGATCTGGCCGCCATAGCGGACTTGCAGATCCATCTGATTGCCGGACTGCCCGAGGAAGGCGTGGCTTTCGACGCCAGGCAATCCGGCGAGCGCATCCAGCAGATCAGCTTGGGCGGCCATGCTCAGGTTCGCGCCGCGGACGGTCAAC
>JAHUZY010000378.1 GCA_019264505.1 Phenylobacterium sp.
GCGACCTCCTCGCCGCGGGCGACCGAGGAGATGAGGGCGGGCTTGCCCAGGAGCCGCGCGCCCGCCAGGGCCTGGGCGGGGTTGCGGGTTTCTGCGCCGGTCAGCCTTTGCAGCTCCCAGGTGTTGCAGGCCACCAGGTCGGCCCGGGGGACGAGGTCGGCGGTGACGGCCTCGGCCACGTCGATGGGCACATAGAGGCCCTTGCCGGCGTCCCCGAGAGTCGGGTCGATGATGACGAAGGGCTTGCGGGCGCTCTGCTCCCGGGGGGCGGCGCGGACGGCGTCGATGGCCCGGGCGGCGGCCCGCACCTGGGCGCTGCTGGCGAAATAGCCGGTGATGACCAGGTCGATCTGGGAGAAGTAGCCGTTGGCCTCGATGCCATCGAGCATGCCGTCGATGGCGTCCACCGGCACCGCCGCCCCGCCGGGCGGTCCCCAGCCGGGATGGCGCCCATAGAGCACGGTGGGCACGACCATGGCGTCCACCTTGAACGGGGCGAAGGCCAGGGCCTGGGCGGAGCCGCCGACACGGCTGGCGGCGACATGGCTGGAAATGATGAGGGCTAGCGGCATGAGGGCCGCATAGAGAAGCGCCGCGCCGGGACCCGCAAGGGGCCTCGACGCGGCGTTGCAAATAATTCTCCCGCCTGAAACGGGAGTGTCAGGTGAAGTTCTAGTAGCGGTAGTGCTCAGGCTTGAACGGGCCAGCTTCCGGCACGCCGATATAGTCAGCCTGTTCCTTGCTCAGACGGGTCAGCTTGGCGCCGAGTTTTTCCAGGTGAAGGATGGCGACCTTCTCGTCCAGGTGCTTGGGCAGGGTATAGACCTTGGTCTCGTAGCGCCCGCCGTTCTGCCACAGCTCGATCTGCGCCAGGGTCTGGTTGGTGAAGGAGGCGCTCATCACGAAGCTCGGATGGCCCGTGGCGTTGCCCAGGTTCACCAGGCGGCCTTCCGACAGGACGATGATCTTCTTGCCGTCGGGGAATTCCACGTGGTGGACCTGATCCTTGATCTTGTCCCACTTGAAGTTGCGCAGGCCGGCGATCTGAATTTCGGAGTCGAAGTGGCCGATGTTGCAGACGATGGCGTTGTTCTTCATCGCCCGCATGTGCTCGACGGTGAGCACGTCCTTGTTGCCGGTGGCGGTGACGAAGATGTCGGCCTTGTCGGCCACGTCCTCGACGGTGACGACCTCATAGCCTTCCATCGCCGCCTGCAGGGCGCAGATCGGATCGACCTCGGTGACCATGACCCGGGCGCCGCCGTTGCGCAGCGAGGCGGCCGAGCCCTTGCCCACATCGCCATAGCCCATGACCACGGCGGTCTTGCCGGCCAGCATCACGTCGGTGCCGCGGCGAATGGCGTCCACGAGGCTCTCGCGGCAGCCATAGAGGTTGTCGAACTTCGACTTGGTGACGCTGTCGTTCACATTGATGGCGGGATAGGGCAGCTCGCCCCGCTCGGCCATCTGATAGAGGCGGTGGACCCCCGTGGTGGTCTCTTCGGACACGCCCTTGATGGCCGCGCGGATCGCCGAATAGAAGCCCGGCTTTTCCTTCAGATAGCGCTTCATCACCGCATAGAGGGCTTCTTCCTCCTCGTTCTGCGGATTGTTCAGGACCGAGGGGTCCTTCTCGGCCTTGGGGCCCAGCACGGTGAGCAGGGTGGCGTCGCCGCCGTCATCGAGGATCAGGTTCGGATAGCCGCCGTCGGCCCATTCGAAGATCTTGTGGGCGTATTCCCAGTACTCCACCAGGGTCTCGCCCTTGATGGCGAACACCGGCGTGCCGGCCGCGGCGATGGCGGCGGCGGCGTGGTCCTGGGTTGAGAAGATGTTGCAGGAGGCCCAGCGAACCTCGGCGCCCAGGGCTTCCAGGGTCTGGATGAGGACCGCGGTCTGGATCGTCATGTGCAGGGAGCCAGCGATACGGGCGCCCTTCAGGGGCTGGCTCGGGCCAAACTCTTCACGGGTCGCCATCAGACCGGGCATTTCGGTCTCGGCGATCTCGATTTCCTTGCGGCCAAAGTCAGCCAGGCTGATGTCCTTGACGATGTAGTCGGTCATGTCGGTGGGTCCTGCGGTCCTGTCGCGGGCGCACGCATGGCGCGCCTAAGATGCGGTTTTGGCGCTCTATAGCCGGGACGCCGGTCCGGAGCAAGGATCGTATAAAGATATCCTTATATCTTCCTTACCAGGGGTCATCAGCCTCGCGATAGGCGCTCCAGGCCCGGGCGGCGGCCTTGAGCCGGCCGTCCTGGTCGGCGGCCACTTCGCCCGCCAGATGGCCGGCGGCATAGAGAGCCGGTCCCTCCAGCGCGAGGCTGGTGAGCAGGGCCTCGGCGGTGGCCCCGTCGTTCAGGGCGCCCAGGGCGGCCTGCAGGGCCTTGGTCTTCTTGATGAGCCTGCGGGCCGGCTTGTCCTTGAGCAGGGGGCGGAAGGCCTCGGCGGCGTAACGGAGCTTCTTGGCCTGGATGCGCACCTGGTGGCGCTCGCTGTCGGACAGCTCCATCAACCCTTGGCCGCGCTTGGCGAGCTTGCGCCGCCGTGCGCTCAGCGCCTGGATGGCGAACTCGCCCGCCGGACCGCCCCCATCGGCCAGGGGCTCCAGCCAGTCGCCGGTCTCGATCCAGGCGTGCAGGTCCAGCAGCAGGGCGCGGAAGCGGGTGGAGGCCGCCGCCCCGCGGGCCCGGGCATGGGCCTTGCCGCGGGCGGCGTCCAGGGCCTGTCCGAGATCGGCCAGGCCGTGGATGGCGGCCTTGCCCTGGGCGGCGGGCCGATAGGTCTCGTCGACGAAGACATCGAGATTGCGCGCCTCATCGCAGGCGCCGGCCAGCCATTTCAGCTCGCCCTTCAGCACATCGAGCTCAGCCCCGGCCACCAGGGCCTTGAAGGTGCTCATGGCGCTGCGCAGGCGCCGGACCGCCACCCGCAACTGGTGAACCGCTTCGGGAGAGTCGCCGCCCCGGCGGAGGATCAGGCCGTTGGCGGCGATCTGGGCCAGGGCGGAGCGGGCGATGGCCTGGAAGGCGGCGGCCGCCGACATGGCCGGGACGAGGCCAGCCTGGGCGTGGCGGCGGGACTCCTCATCGCCCTCCACCAGGGCGAACCCCTGGTCGGCCTTGGTTTCAAAGCTGAGATAGAGGGGGGCGGCTTCAAACAGCCGGCGCGCCAGGGAGAAGAGCGCCGCCGGCGCGCCGGTCTTGAGTTCGAGCTCCACCTCACAGAGGCTGGTGCGGCGGCCGCCCGCCAGGATTTCACCCTCGTCCAGGGCCAGCTCGATCTCAGCATCCTCCCAGACCAGGGTGCGCAGCCGACGGCGGACCTGGACGGCGAACAGGGGCTCCAGCCGCGCCACCTGATCATCGCCCAGGAGATCGCGCAGGGGGCCGTGGCTGGCCTCGGGCTGATCGCTCTCGACGGCGATCTCATGTTCCTGCCGCTTCAGGCCCTTGCCGGCCTTGAGGGTCTGGCGGCGGCCCTGCGGCTCCTGGCGGATGCGCAAGCCTGCGCCCAGGTCGCGCAGGCGACGGTCCGGCGTATCGAAATAGATGGCCGCCAGATCGATGGTCCCGTCCTCGCCCTCAGGCGCGGCGCTCAGCACGGCCTCGATATCGGCCGGTTCGCAGAGGAATTTGAGTTCGGTTTCTTCCGGGGGGGCGCTCAAGGGTCGGCTCCGATTCGAAGGCGTTTTCCTCCCCGGCCAAGCATCCTATAGGGGAGGCCATAGCGATTGCGCCGCGGCGCAGACCAGGAGTGCTCCCCATGAACGCCCCGATCCGCCATGTCGACCCCGCCCAGCCGCGATTTGATTGGACGCTGGAGGAAATCGAGGCGCTCTTCGAACGTCCCTTCATGGAATTGGTGTTCGAAGCCGCGGCCATTCACCGCCGCTGGTTCGATCCCTCAGAGGTCCAGCTGTCGCAGCTCCTGTCGGTGAAGACCGGCGGCTGCGCCGAAAACTGCGGCTATTGCAGCCAGTCCCAGCACTTCAAGACCGGGGTGGCGGCCACCAAGCTGATGGAGGCCGATACGGTTATCGCTGCCGCCGCCGAGGCCAAGGCCGGCGGCGCCCAGCGCTTCTGCATGGGGGCGGCCTGGCGCGACCTGAAGGATCGCGACCTGCCCAAGGTGGCGGCCATGATTTCCGGCGTGAAGGCGCTGGGCCTGGAGACCTGCGCCACGCTGGGCATGCTGAAGCCGGAACAGGCCAAGGCCCTCAAGGACGCCGGTCTCGACTACTACAATCACAACCTGGACACCGGGCCGGACTATTACGACCAGGTGGTCACCACGCGGACCTATCAGGACCGGCTGGACACCCTGGAGGCGGTGCGCGACGCGGGCCTGTCGACCTGCTGCGGCGGCATTGTCGGCATGGGCGAGACCCGGCGCGACCGGGCCGGCCTGCTGCATGCGCTGGCCACCCTGCCGGCCCATCCCGACAGCCTGCCGATCAACGACCTGATGCCCATTCCGGGCACGCCGCTCGGCGACAGCGCGGCGGTGGACGGGCTGGAGTTCGTGCGGATGATCGCGGTCGCCCGCATCGTCTGCCCCAAGGCCGTGGTGCGGCTGTCGGCCGGGCGCGAGCACATGTCCCGTGAACTGCAGGCGCTCTGCTTCCTGGCCGGCGCCAATTCCATGTTCGTGGGCGGTAAGCTTTTGACCACCAGCAACCCGGACAAGGACACTGACGCCGCCCTGATGGCCGAGCTTGGCCTGCGTCCGATGGGAACCGGCCCAGCCGCGGTTGCTTAAGCCGCCCCGCGGAGTTTCCCACAGCCCCCTGTCGGTTCAGACAACCTTTGGACGTCCTCGGGTCTAGCCTCGCCCTGTCGGGGCACCTATCTGGCTGGGACGCCGAGGGGGAGTGCTGCGGTTGTCATCGATTATTTCCGTAAAGGGTCTGAC
The DNA here is from genome assembly GCA_019264505.1 of Phenylobacterium sp. Taxonomy (GTDB): domain Bacteria; phylum Pseudomonadota; class Alphaproteobacteria; order Caulobacterales; family Caulobacteraceae; genus Phenylobacterium. The sequence continues at coordinate 4,912 of JAHUZY010000378.1, forward strand.
CAAGACCTATGCCGGAGGCTTTGCGGCGCTCAAGGGCGTCGATCTGGAGATCAGGGAGGGCGAGATTTTCGCCCTTCTGGGCCCCAACGGGGCGGGCAAGACCACCCTGATCTCGATCATCTGCGGCATCGTCAATCCGACCTCCGGCGAGGTTCTGGCCGACGGCCATGACATTGCGCGCGAGTTCCGCGCCGCGCGCTCCAAGATCGGCCTAGTGCCCCAGGAGCTGTCCACCGACGCCTTCGAGACCGTGTGGGACACGGTCAAGTTCAGCCGCGGTCTGTTCGGCAAGCCGCCCAATCCCGCCCATCTGGAAAAGGTGCTCAAGGACCTGTCCCTCTGGGACAAGAAGGACTCCAAGATCATGGCCCTGTCCGGCGGCATGAAGCGCCGGGTGATGATCGCCAAGGCCCTGTCCCACGAGCCAAAGATCCTGTTCCTCGACGAGCCCACCGCCGGGGTCGATGTCGAGCTGCGCCGCGACATGTGGGAGATGGTCCGGTCCCTGCGCGAGAGCGGCGTGACCATCATCCTGACCACCCACTATATCGAGGAGGCCGAGGAGATGGCCGACCGGATCGGGGTGATCCGCAAGGGCGAGATCATCCTGGTCCAGGACAAAGATGTCCTGATGCGCCAGTTGGGCGAGCGGCGGCTGACCCTGCACCTGCAGGCGCCCCTGTCGGCCATCCCGCCGGAACTCGCCGTCGAACCGCTCGAGCTCGCCGCCGATGGCCACGAGCTGATCTACACCTTCGACGCCCAGGCCGAAGACACCGGCATCGCCGCCCTGCTGCGGCGGCTGGAAGCCCATGGCATCGACTTCAAGGACCTGCAGACCAAGCAGAGCTCCCTGGAAGACATTTTCGTCAGCCTGGTGAGGGCGCCCCAATGAACCTCTATGCGGTCAAGGCCATCTACCAGTTCGAGCTGGCGCGGACCTGGCGGACGCTGATGCAGTCCATCGCCTCGCCGGTGATCTCCACCTCGCTCTATTTCGTGGTGTTCGGCTCAGCCATCGGCTCGCGGATGGTGGAGATCGACGGGATCAGCTATGGCGCCTTCATCATTCCGGGCCTGATCATGCTGTCCCTGCTGACCGAGAGCATCTCCAACGCCTCGTTCGGCATCTACATGCCGAAGTTCTCCGGCACGATTTACGAGGTGCTTTCGGCGCCCATCTCGGTGGTGGAGATCGTGGCCGGCTATGTGGGGGCCGCGGCCACCAAGTCGGTTATCCTGGGGCTCATCATCCTGGCCACGGCGCGGATCTTCGTGCCCTACGAAATCTCCCACCCGTTCGTGATGCTGAGCTTCCTGGTGCTGACGGCGGTGACCTTCAGCCTGTTCGGCTTCGTCATCGGGGTCTGGGCCGACGGCTGGGAGAAGCTGCAGATCATCCCCATGCTGGTGGTCATGCCGCTGACCTTCCTGGGCGGCAGCTTCTATTCGATCAGCATGCTGCCGCCGGTCTGGCAGACGATCACCCTGTTCAACCCGGTGGTCTATCTGGTGAGCGGCTTCCGCTGGAGCTTCTATGGGGTCTCCGACGTGGACATCAGCATCAGCATCGCCATGACGCTCGGCTTCATGGCGCTCTGTCTGGGGGCGATCATCTGGATCTTCCGCACCGGCTACAAGCTCAAGGCCTGAGGCCGGACCGGGCCTGGGCCGCTACTGGTCCTCGTCGAACCGGGCGGCCACCAGGGCGCACAGGGCCTCAAGCGCCTCATCGGCCTGGTCGCCCTCGGCGGCGATATGGATGGTGCTGCCGGGACCGGCGGCCAGCATCATCAGGCCCATGATCGAGCGGGCGTCGACGGTCTGGCCGTCCTTGGACACCTGGATCTCGGCCTCATAGGCCGAGGCGAGCTTGACGAACTTGGCCGAAGCGCGGGCGTGCAGACCCCGCTTGTTCAGGATTTCGACCGTCCGTTCGGCCGTCATTTATCGCCCGCCAGGACGTAGGAGGCCACGGAGATATATTTGCGTCCCGCCTCCTGGGCGGCGGAGACGCAGTCCTCCAGGCCGCAACGGGTCCGCACGCTGGCCAGCTTGATCAGCATGGGCAGGTTGAGCCCGGCGATGACCTCGGCCCGGGTCTGTTCCATCACCGAAATGGCGAGATTCGACGGCGTGCCGCCGAACATGTCGGTCAGCAGGATGACCCCGCCGCCGGTGTCGGCCCGCGCGCAGGCGCCCAGGATGTCCATCCGGCGCCGTTCCATATCGTCGTCGGGTCCGATGCAGATGGCCTCGACCGCGGTCTGCGGCCCCACCACATGCTCCATCGCCGAAACGAACTCTGCGGCCAATCGCCCGTGCGTGACGATCACGAGCCCGATCATGCCCAAGCTCTCAAAGGTAATCCCCTGTCGGCCGCGATGTCGCAGAATGCGGACCAGAAGCCGGGTGTGATACGCGCCTTCCGCACGTCATCCAAGTGAGTCCAGGACGTGACTCAGTTTCGCAGGGGCCGAATTCTCCAGTCCCGCGAGCGTTGCGAGCGGTATTTCCACCCCAAGATGAGTCACAGTTTCGAGATCAGGCAGCCGGTCCGGCGCGCCCAGGCGAATCCACAGGCTGATCGGGGCGAGCGGCCGGGCGCTCACGGGCCGGACGCCGAGGCCGCGAATCTCCATCTGGCCGGCCAGGACATCGGGGGCGCGTCCAAACAGCCGGCCGCCGGACACCCAGGTGACCACCCGGTCGTCGGCCACGAGGCGAAAGCCGTGATCCAGGCATCGGAGGGCCAGGTCGCTCTTGCCGGCGCCGGAGGGCCCTTCGATCAGAACCCCGCGCCAGCCGTCCGCGCCGGGCCGGGCGATCAGGCCGGCGTGCAGGATCACCGGCGGGCCTCAGGCAGGATGACGGTGAAGCGGGCGCCGGCCACCTCGCCCGGCGCGCCCTCGGCGGCCCCGTCGCCTTCGGCGTCGATCCGCGGGCGGTTCTCGGCCCGCACCGTGCCGTCATGGGCCAGGATGATCTGGCGGGCGATGGAGAGCCCGAGGCCCGAATTGCCGCCAAAGGCCGTCCCCTTGGGCCGTGAGGTGTAGAACCGCTCGAAGATGCTCTCCAGGTTCTCGGGCGGAATGCCCGGTCCGTCGTCGTCGACCGTGATCAGGGCCAGACCCTTCTGCCGACCCAGCGCCACCCGCACCACGCCGTCCGGGGCGCTGAACGAGCGGGCGTTGTCGATCAGATTACGCAGCACCTGGCCGAGCGCGCCTTCCTGGCCGGAGACCATGACGCTGTCGATGGCTTCGGGGACCGTGAAGGTGACGGCGGCTTCGCCCGGCCGGGCGGGGGCCTGATAGAGGGAGCCCACCTCGGAGATCAGCCGGCGCAGGTCCACCGGCGTCGGCGGCTCCCGGGACAGCTCGGCGTCCAGGCGGGAGGCGTTGGAGATGTCGGTGACCAGCCGGTCGAGGCGCTGCACGTCGTTCTGCAGGACCGCCATCAGCCGGTCCCGGGCGGCGGGCTCCTCCACCAGTCCCAGGGTCTCGACCGCCGAGCGGAGGGAGGTCAGGGGATTGCGGATCTCGTGGGCCACGTCGGCGGCGAAGCGTTCGATGGCGTCGATCCGCTCCGACAGCGCGTGGGTCATGTCCTCCAGAGACCGGGAAAGATCGCCCAGCTCGTCGTCCCGCCGGGAGATG
>JAHUZY010000152.1 GCA_019264505.1 Phenylobacterium sp.
CGTCAGCCTCGGGCATCAGCCGCGGCATGTCGCTCCGCATGATCGCGGGGATCATCTGGAAGGTCGAAGCGTTGCCGATGCCGGTCCAGGCGAAGAGCCAGATGAAACTGGCGAAGAAGAGTGGGAACGAAGGTTCCGCGCCCCAGGCGCCAATGCTGTAGAGCACCGCACCCACGCCCGCGGCCATGGCCAGGAAGACCCAGTGGGTGACGTGCTCGCCGCCGAACTTGTCTGACACCCAGCCCGTCAGGGCGCGCGCCGCGGCGCCGACCAGGGGGCCAAGGAAGGCGTACTGAAGGCTGTTCACCTCAGGGAACAGGGTGTTCATGAGCAGCGGGAACGCTGCAGAGAACCCGATGAATGAGCCGAAGGTGCCCAGATAGAGGTAGCACATGATCCAGTTGTGCTTGCGCTTGAAGACCACGGCCTGGCTGGCGAAGGAGGCCTTAGCCGAAGCGATGTCATTCATCCCGACCCAGGCGGCGATCGCAGCGGCGATGATGAACGGGATCCAGACGAAGCCTGCGTTCTGAAGCCACAACTCGCTGCGGGCTTCGCCCACCATCGCGACTTGCGGCGCGCCAACCACGGGGGCGAAGGCGCCGGCGACAATCACCACAGGCACCAGAAATTGCATGACGCTGACGCCGAGGTTGCCGAAACCGGCGTTGAGGGCCAGGGCATTGCCCTTCTCGGCCTTCGGATAGAAGAACGAGATGTTGGACATGGACGAGGCGAAGTTGCCGCCGCCAAGGCCGCAGGCCAACGCCAGGGCGACGAACACCCAGTAGGGGGTCTCAGGCTGCTGGACAGCGAGACCAATGCCAACGGCCGGAACCAGGAGCGATAAAGTGGAGACGGTGGTCCACAGCCGACCGCCGAGGATCGGCACCAGGAAGCTGTAGAAGATCCGCAGGGTCGCCCCCGACAGCGCCGGCAGAGCCGTGAGCCAGAAGAGCTGGTCGGTGGTGAAGGCGAACCCGATCAGCTTCAGCTTGGCCACCACCATGGACCACACCATCCAGATGGCGAAGGCCAACAGCAGATTCGGAACGCTGATCCAGAGGTTTCGGCTGGCGATAGAGCGGCCGGTGGAGGTCCAGAACTCGGGGTCTTCCGGGCGCCAGTCGGTCAGGACTTGGCGGGCGGGTGTTGCCGAAGACATGGCTTCTTGCCCTTTCGAGTGTCAGCGCGCAGTCGGCGCGACGGCGCCAGACGCGGAGGTTGGATTGGGGATCATGCCGACCATCTCAGGCAGGGCCGGGAGGTCGCGGAGTTGCGGGGCGGACTTCTGTTCCATCCGGCGGATGGCGAAGTGCATCCAGGTCAGCGCCGTCGTCACCAGGAGGAAGAGCAGCATGAAACAGCTGGTCCAGACGCCGGTGAGATCATTCAGCGCCCCGAAGACGATGGGCAGGATGAAGCCGCCCAGGCCGCCAACCATGCCCACCAGACCGCCGACGGCGCCCACATGGCCGGGATAGTAGACGGGGATGTGCTTGTAGACGGCGGCCTTGCCGAGGCTCATGGCGAAGCCCAGGACGAAGATCAGGACGACGAAGGGAAGGAGGCCGGTAGATAGGCTGAAGCGGATGGGTCCGTTGATGCCGTCGATGACATACTGCGTCGCCGGGTAGGAGAGCAGGAAGGTGCAGATCACGCTGACGCCAAAGGTGATGTACATCACGCGCCGGGCGCCGATCTTGTCCGACAGCCAGCCGCCGAACACCCGGAAGAGCGAGCCAGGGATCGAATAGGCGGCGGCCAGCATGCCGGCGGTCTTGATGTTGAGGCCGTAGACGCCAACCAGGTAGCTCGGCAGCCACAGCGCCAGGGCCACGAAGGCGCCGAAGACGAAGAAGTAATAGAGGGCGAAGCGCCAGACCTGCAGCTTGCGGAGGGGGGTGAGCTGGGCTCCGGCCCGGGCGGGCTTTTCGCCTGAGGCGCGGCGCGCGACGAGCTCCGGATCATCACGGGTGATCAGGAATGTCAGGACGGCGATCCCCGCCAAGGCGAGCGCCCAGATCTGCGCCACGGCCTCCCAGCCTAGGGCGACCATGACAAAGGGCGCCGCGAACTTGGTGACTGCGGAGCCGACGTTCCCGGCGCCGAAGATCCCCAGGGCGGTGCCCTGGCGTTCCTTGGGGAAGAACTTCGCGACATAGGTCACGCCGACGGAGAAGGCGCCCCCTGCGATGCCGACACCCAGGGCTGCGATCAGAAATTGCGGATAGGTCTCTGCATAGGACAGCAGGAAGGTCGCTACCGCCGCGGCGAGCATGACCGCCAGGTTGACGATGCGGCCGCCGTACTGCTCGGCCCAGATGCCCAGGATCAGGCGGATCAACGACCCGGTCAGGATAGGGGTGCCGATCAGCAGTCCAAATTGCGCGCCAGACAGGCCGAGATCCGTCCGGATCTGCACGCCGATGATCGAAAAGATGGTCCAGACGGCGAAGCAGGCCGTGAATGAGAACGTGCTCATCCACAATGCTGTCTGGGCGCCTTGCTGATGGCCTGTCGGTGCGCTCACCGATCGTCCCCCCTGTCGTGACCGAGCCAAATCTCGGTGAAGCAGGGATAGGACGAACTATCGTCTAGTCTGATTGATGCGGATCAATTGCTTCAGTGCGCAACGGCAATTCAGTCGAATTGTCGCAGCAATACATGATCTCGCAGTAATATGATCAATGATATATTTGATGGATAAGGCGTTGTCACTTGATAGTTATCAAGCTGCGTTGGCAGTGGGGTCACCCTCCCAGCTGAGACAGGTTGCGGGTATCCCCCGAGCGCCCTTCCGCCAGCCTGTGACCGCGCGGCTTGATTCTCAGGGCAGACTCAATGAGCGCTTCCAGAGGGGCGGGCTCATCACTCGCCAGAAGGTGACGCAGGTCCACGCCATCGTCTCCAAAGAGACAGAGCCGGAGCTTCCCGGAGGCGGTGATCCTCAGCCGGTTGCAGCTGTCGCAGAAGCCTGGGGAATAGGGCGCTATGAGCCCTAGCCGCCCGATGTAGTCTGGATGACTGTATTCGATTGCGGGCCCGTCGTCGGAGCCGCGAGGGCGGGGGTTCCAGCCACGAGCGGCCAACCACTCTCGCAAATGGCTCCCCGGCACATGCTGGTCTTCGAAGAAGGCGGCATTGTCTCCGGTGCGCATCAGTTCGATGAACCGCACGGCCACCGGCCGTGTCCGGACATAGTCCGCGAAGCGATCAAAACCCTCGCCGACCGCGTCGCGCTGCAGGACAGCATTCAGTTTTACGCTGGGCAGGTCGAGATCCAGGGCGCGGTCCACACCTTCCAGCACCGCATTCAGACGATTATGTCCGGTGATCCGGTGGAAGACGTCGGGCTCCAGGCTGTCGACGCTGACATTCAGATTGGTCAGGCCAGCGGTCGCCCATTGGTCGATGTGCCGGGCGAGATTCCACCCGTTGGTGGTCATGGCGACCTTGTTGACGCCCGGAAGGGCGGCAAGGCGGCCTATGATCTCTCCCAGGTCGCGACGCACGGTCGGCTCGCCACCCGTCAGTCGGAACTTGGCGACCCCGCGTTGGCTAAAGACCCGCCCCAGACGTTCGATTTCGAGCGGGGTCATCAAGGTGGGACGCGCCACCTTCTGATAGCCGTTCGGCAGGCAGTAGACGCAACGAAAGTTGCACACCTCGGTCAGCGAAATGCGCAGATAGCGGAATCGACGGCCGAAGCCGTCGGCGAAGGTTTCCACGTGAGCCCCTTTCCAAGCACGGGAGACGAGGCCTTTTCCAACCTCACCCTTGCCGCCCTGAGCGGCTCGGCGGGGCGCCCATGGCCAAAGGCTTTAGGACGACGCGCTCGGAGCATAGCGACGGACGAAAAGCGCCGCCGATGGGACAACGTTAGCGCAAGCTAGCCGTCGTCCGATTGACCCCCATCAAGCCTGCCGCGCGACCATCGGACGCGGGCGGGTCAGCATCGGGAGGTGGGTGACGGCGAACAG
>JAHUZY010000389.1 GCA_019264505.1 Phenylobacterium sp.
GGCCTGGGCCTCGCGCGCGGCGCGAAAGGTCAGCTCCTGGTGGGCGCGGTGCAGCGGGTTGCGGGTCTGGAACGCAACGATGCGGCGCCAGCCCAGCTTGCGGAAATAGGCCCGCAGCTCGACCTCGCCCAGGCGGGAGGCCGATAGCTGCTGCTGCAGGGCGGCCACCGACATCACCCGGTTGTGGGCGTCGGTCAGATGCAGCCGCGACTCGTCGGACGTCACCTTGCGGGCGCTCTGCAGGATGACGCTGGCGATGATCTGCAGGCTGTTGGCCACCCGGTGCTGCAACTCCTGCAGCAGGATCGCCTTCTCCCGCAGCAGATCATCCTTCAGCTTGGCCGCCAGCCGCGCGTCGGTGACATCGACCACCGACAGCAGGATGAAGTCGGCCGTCGCCTCGCCGAAGGCCAGCTTCTGGGCGTTGAGGACCAGCCGGCGGGGCTCGCCCCGCCCGATGGCCAGATCCATCTCGTAGGCGTCGATCTCGGCGTCGCCCGACGCGGTGGCCTGAAGCAGGGACCGAAGCTGGCGGACGTCCCACTCCCCGTCCCCCAGTTCAAACAGAAGCCGCCCCGGCGCGGCGGCCGGTTCGATCTGAAACGCGCGGAAGAAGGTGGCGCTGGCGCCGACGACCGGGAGGTCCCCGTCCAGCAGAACCAGCGGCGAGGTGGACGAGGCGACGATCGCCAGACCCAGGCTCTGCATTGCGTCGGGATGGACCGCCATAGCCGTCCTTTCAACTCGCCGGAGGCTCGCGGTGCGCGATCCATAGCCGGAAGACTGGTCGTAAAGGTAGAATCCGCCACCCCGAAAAACCCGCCCATATTCCAGAAGCTTAACACAGCACGGCCCCCGGCGTGGGAATATCTGACCGCCCGGCCCACCACCTTAAGGCGAACCGTCATCGGCGCCCGCAACAAACGGCTTCAGGGCGCGTTTCTGACCCTACAGGGCGAAGCTTGGGCGCTCTGCCGAGCGAAAGGCGGCTTCGTGGTGAAGCGCCCGAGCCCCCCTCCCGCCCTTGCGCGAAAGATCGCCATGACCCGTTTGCTCACCCTGGCCGCCCTGACGGCCGGCCTGTTCGCCGCCTCGGCCCCCGGAGCGCAGGCTCAGTACCGATCCCCCACCGCCAGCCTTAGCGCGTCCTGCCAGAACATCCAGACCCTTCAGACCGGCTACGTCACCGCCGAGTGCCGCGACGATCAGGGCCGCTATCGCTGGAGCAGCATCTATGCGCCGCAGTGCCGTAGCGAGCTTGCGAACCGCAGCGGCGTGCTCGCCTGCCAGGGCGCCACGGGGAATGCGGGCGGATATGTCGATCAACCGACCTCCCAGGGCTCCACGGCCGCCAGCGTCTTCGGGGCGATCGCCCAGGCCCTGCTGGGCGTCGAGAGCGATCCGTCAGCCAGCAACAGCGGCAATCCTGCCTGGGGCCAGCCCGGCTATGGCCAACCAGGGTCAGGCCCGTCCTATGGAGAACCGGCCTGGGGCTATGGGAACAATGGGCAGTGGGTTCCGATCGCCAGCCGGCAGACCTGGCTGGAAGATCGCATCACTGCGGGCCAGCGTGACCGCAGCCTGACCAGCCGCGACGCCACCCGCCTCCGGTCAGAGTTCCAGACGCTCGCCCGGCTCGAAGTCCAGTATCGCCGGGGCGGCCTGACCAACTCCGAGCAGGCGGACCTCGATCGCCGCTTCGCAGCCCTCAGCGCCCGCCTCCCCGCTGAGCGTCAAGACAGTTCCTATGGCTGGCAGGGCGTCAGCGCCAGGCAGGCTGAGATCGAGGCGCAGATTGACGCGGCCCTTCGCGCCCGCGCCCTCACCACCCAGGACGCCGCCCGTCTGCGGGCCGAGTTCCAGCAGATCGCCCGTCTTGAGACCCAGTATCGCGCCAACGGAGTGAGCGGCGCCGAGCAGGCCGACCTGGACCGGCGGCTCGAAGACCTGCGAGCGCGCATCCCCGGCCAGGGCCAGACTGACCAATATGGCTGGCGCGACATGAGCCAGCGGCAGACCGAGATCGACGCCCGCATTGATAACGCCCTGCGCGATCGCGCCCTGACGACTCGCGACGCCGCCCAGCTTCGCGCCGAATTCCAGGCGATCGTCCGACTTGAGACCCAGTATCGCCAGGGCGGACTGAGCGCCGCCGAGCAGAACGACCTTGATCGCCGCTTCGAAGCCCTCAGCGCCCGCATTCCGAGCCAGGGACAGTATGGTCAAAACGACCCGTATGGCGGCTACGGCTGGACCAGCATCAGCCAGCGTGGCCCGCAGTTCGAGGCGCGCATCGAGGCTGGCCTACGCAATCGCACGCTCAACAGCTGGGACGCCACCCGCCTTCGGGCCGAATTCAATGACATCGCACGGCTGGAAAGCCAGTACAGCCAGGGCGGCCTGACCAGCGCCGAACAGGCCGACCTCGACCGCCGCTTCATAGCCCTCAACGCCCGGATCCCGGGGGCAAGCCCCTACTAGGGGGCCGGCGAAGGGCGCTGTCGAAGTTGCGGGAAGGTGGCGGTGACGGAGGGATTCGAACCCTCGATACCCTTTCAGGTATGACGATTTAGCAAACCGTTGCCTTCAGCCACTCGGCCACGTCACCATTGTTTAGAGCCGGGTTGTCTCCCGCCCCTCGCGGCCGGTCGGGAAGGTGAATCCCCGGGCGGTCTCGAAGGAGGGACTGCATAGCCGAAACCCTGGCCCCGGGGCAACGGCTCAAAATCGTGGGCATGGCAAACAGGGACAGGCCCGCGGTTAACCTGTCGATCAGAGGCGCAGCCCATAATGGGCGGGAACCGAAGGGTCCCTCGCGCAGAATGTCCAACCTTGTTCGCCTTCCCCGACGTGATGACGGGGCCCAACCCGCCCCGGCGCCGGAGGCGTGGACGCCCGTCCAGGACGACCCGGACTTCGCCGCGGGCCATGACTACGCCCTGCCCCCGGCCGAGGCTGCGCCCGCCCAGGACCGGCGCGGCCCCATGCGGCCCGAACGCCTCAGCCCCACCCGCCGCCGGCTGGACGGCCAGGCCTATGCCTGGGCGTTTCAGGGTATCGACGGCCTGTGGCTCGGCGTCTGCGCCATGGCGGCCTTCCTGGCCGGCGGTGGCCAGGCCGGCGTCTATGCCGCGCCGGCCCTGGCGGTGATGGTGACGCTCAGCCTGTTCGACCTCTACGCCTTCCGCAGCCGTCAGGGCCTGTCCTACCACCTGGCCAAGACCTCAGTGGCCGTGGCTGCAGGCGTCGGCGCTGCGATCCTGATGCTGGCCGCCTTCCTGCCCCTGGGCCTGGTGCTGACCCAGCTCGCCGTCTGGACGGTGGCGGCGTTCCTGGGGCTCTACGCCCTGCACGCCCTGTGGTGGCTGCGGGTGCGCCGCTGGCGCAGCGAAGGCCGCCTGACCCCCAATGTGGTCATCGTCGGCGCCACCAAGGCCGCCGAGCGCCTGATCAGCCAGGCGATGAAGTCCGGCGAGGTCAACGTCCTTGGCGTGTTCGACGACCGGCTGGCCCGAGCGCCTGACGCCCTGCGTGGCGTCCCAGTGCTGGGCGACACCCAGGCTCTGCTGAGCCACAGGATCATGCCCTATGTGGACCGGGTCATCGTGGCCGTGCCCACCGGCGCTCAGGAACGGGTCCGCCAGGTGATCGCCGCCCTGCGCCCCCTGCCCAATGAGGTCAGCCTGCTGCTGGAGGACGAACTCGTCCCCGCCGACGCCATCTCCCCTCATCATACCGCCCCGATCAGCGACCTGCCCCTGGCGCGGGTGTCTGGCCTGCCGCGGCATCTGGGCCGCGCCATCGTCAAGCGGACCCTGGACCTGCTCATCGGCAGCCTCGCCCTCGTGGTCGCCCTGCCGATCATGGCCCTGGTGGCCCTCGCCATCCGCCTCGACAGCCCGGGTCCCATCCTGTTCACCCAGCGTCGTCAGGGCTTCAACAACGAAGAGATCGTCGTCTGGAAGTTCCGCTCCATGCGCCATAACGTGGCCGACGCCAATGCGCGCCGCCAGGTGCAGGCCGATGATGACCGCGTCACCCGGGTCGGCCGGCTGATCCGCAGCACCAGCCTCGATGAGCTGCCGCAGATCTTCAATGTGCTGAGTGGGGAGATGTCCCTGGTGGGTCCCCGCCCCCACGCCATCGGCATGATGACCGGCGATGTGGAGTCCGCCCGTCTGGTGGCCGAATACGCCCATCGCCACCGCATGAAGCCCGGCATGACCGGCTGGGCGGCCATTCACGGCTCCCGCGGGCCGGTGGACACCCCTGAGGATGTGCGCCGCCGGGTGGAGCTCGACATCGAGTACATCGAGCGCCAGTCGGTGTGGCTGGACCTCTACATCATCGCCATGACCATCCCCTGCCTGCTTGGGGATCGGCAGGCCGTGCGCTAGGCGGCGAGACATGTTCTGGCGCGGCGTGGTCGGCTACCTGCCGGTCAATATCATTCAAGGCCTGGTGGGCCTGGCGACGATCGTCACCTTCACCCGGCTGCTAACGCCCGCCCAGTTCGGCGACTACGCCCTGGGCTTTTCGGCCATGAGCCTGCTGCACACCGCCATCTTCACCTGGAACGAGGCCGCCATGGCCAGGTTCTGGGTCGGCGAGGCCGACAAGGGCCGCGGCGGCGACCATTCGGCCACCATCTATCGCACCTGGCTAGCCCTGCTCGTGGTCTTGCCGGTGGCGCTCGCCATCGCCCTGCTCCTGCCCCTGTCGCCCGGCCTCAAGCTGGCGGTGGTCTGCGGGGTGCTGGCCGTCCTGCCACGCACCTTCGCCAAGCTGGCCCAGGAACGTCGCCGGGCCGCCGGCGAGGTGGCCGGCGCGGCCTCCATCGACATGATCCAGACCCTGGGAGCCTTCGGCGTCGGCGCGATCCTGGCGTGGCAGGGCTTTGGCGGCGCCGCCCCCCTGATCGGCTTCGGCGTGGCCGCGGCCGTCTGCATGGCCTGGACCCTGCCCTCTGAACTGCGCCACAGCCGCCAGGGACGCTTCGAGTCGCCCCGGGTGCGGACCTATCTCGGCTATGGCCTGCCGGTGGCCATGTCGCTGATCCTGGCCCTGGTGCTGTCGACCACCGACCGCTTCCTGCTGGCCGCCTTCCTCGATGAGGCCCAGGTCGGCCTCTATCATGCGGGTTACAGCCTCGCGAACCGCACCCTGGATGTCCTGTTCATCTGGCTGGGCGCCGCCGGCGGTCCGGCCCTGATCGCAGCCCTTGAGCGCGGCGGCCCCGGCGAGCTGGGCCGCGCGGCCCGGGAGCAGGCGAGCCTGATGCTGCTCCTCTGCGTGCCCGCCGCCGTGGGCCTGGCCCTGGTGGCCGCGCCGCTCGCCCAGCTGATGGTGGGCGCTGATCTCGCCGCCGGCGCGGCCCACGTCACCCCCTGGATCGCGCTCAGCGGCCTGCTGGCTGGCCTGACGACCTACTATTTCCACCAGGCCTTCACCCTGGGCCAGCGGACGCAGCTCCTGCTCGCCGCCATGGCGATCCCGGCCCTGGCCAACCTGGCGCTGAACCTGATCCTGATTCCGCGCTTTGGCCTGGACGGCGCGCTCTGGGCGACCCTGGCCAGCTACGCCCTCGGCCTGGCCGCCTCCATGGCGCTTGGCGCCCGCAGCCTCGTCCTACCGATTCCCTGGCTGCCCCTGGTTCAGACCCTGGGCGCCACCGCCGTCATGGCGCTCGCCGTCAGCCGCGTGCCAGCCCTCGGTGGCTGGGCCGAGCTGCTGCTGAAAGCCGGCCTCGGCGGCCTGGTCTTTGGCGCCATCACCTTCGTCCTGGACACCGGCGCCCTGCGTAGCCGTGGCCTGAGCCTGCTGCGGGACTTCAGGGCGAGGCCGGCATGAGCGCGACCTTGTTCGAGAATGCGCCCTGGGCAGCGGCCCAGCCCCGCCTGTCGGTGTTGATCCCCTTCAAGGGCGATGATCCCCGCGACCTGCTCGCCGCCCTCGCGCAAGAATCCGTGGCCGTCGAGATCGTGCTGCTGGACGACGGCACAGGCGACGCCACCCTCAGCGGCGCCCTCCAGGCGCTGATCGCCGACCTGCCCCTGCCAATCCGCCTCGTCACCCTGGCCGCCAATGAAGGCCGGGCCAAGGGCCGCAACCGGCTGGTCAGCCACGCCCGGGCCGGCCACTTCCTGTTCCTCGACAGCGACATGGCGCCCGACAGTGGCGACTTCCTCAGCGCCTGGCTCGCCCTGATCGCTCAGGACAACCCGGCCGTGGCTTTTGGCGGCTTCTCCCTCCAGCAGGTCGAACCCCGCCGCGACCAGGCCCTGCACCGGGCCATGGCCGCCCACAGCGACTGCCTGAGCGCGGCTGAGCGCAGTCTCTCGCCGGAGAAGCACGTTTTCACCTCCAACCTCCTGGTGCGCCGGGACGTGTTCGCCGCCGAAGGGTTCGACGAAGGCTTCGCCGGCTGGGGCTGGGAAGACGTAGAGTGGGGCATGCGTGTGGCCCGTCGCTGGCCCATCGTTCACATCGACAACACCGCCACCCATCTGGGCCTCGATCCGGCGTCGGTGATCGCCGCCAAGTACGAGCAGTCGGCGGCCAATTTCGCCCGGGTGGTGGCCGCCCATCCCGAGGTGGTCAGCGCCTATCCCAGCTATCGCGCGGCCAAGATCCTGCGGCGTGTTCCCCTGCGCGGTCTCTGGCGGCCACTGATCAAGGCCTTCGCCCTCAATGACCTGGCGCCGCTGCCCAGCCGCGCCTTCGCCATGCGGCTCTATCGCGCCGCCCTCTACGCCGAGGCTGTCTGATGTCGCCTGAGCAAGCCTACCAGCCCGACCGCAGCCTCAAGGGCAAGCTGCGCCGTCGGCTCGTCCGCCTCACCCACCGCCGCCCGCTGGCCCGCGGGCCTCAGGCGCCCATGGTGTCCTTCACCTTCGACGATGCGCCGCTGACCGCCGCTGAGGCCGGCGCCCGCCTGCTGGAGGCCCGCGGCGCCCGGGGCGTCTTCTATGTCTCGGCGGGCCTGGCCGGAACCGAAGGCCCCATGGGGCGCTTCGCGCTGCCCGCCGACTATGCCCGACTGGCCCAGGTGGGCCACGAGATCGCCTGCCACACCTATTCCCATCTGGATTGCGGCCAGGCCTCAGGCGCAGCCGCCGAGGATGACACCGCGCGCAACCGAACCGCCTTGGCCGAGTGGGGCGCCGGCCCGGTGAGCCATTTCGCCTATCCCTATGGCGACGTCGCCGCTGGCCCCAAGGCGGCCCTGGCCGGCCGCTATGGGGTGCTGCGCGCCCTGCATCATGGGGTGATCGAGGCGGGCACGGATCTGAACCAGGCGCCGGCCGTGGGGATCGAGGGCCCCGACGGAGAAGCTATCGCCGAGCATTGGCTGGCCAGGGCCAAGGCCCGAAACGCCTGGCTGATCCTCTACACCCACGATGTGCGGCCAGACCCCTCCCCCTGGGGCTGCACCCCAGAGGCGCTCGCCCGCCTGATCGACAGGGCGCAGACCAGCGGCATGGAGATCGTCACCGTGGCCGAGGGCGCGGAGCGGCTGGGAATTGCGCCCATCGCCGCCTGAAGCGACTCAGCCCTCTTCCTCGGCCCGTCGCCGCCGCCGCTCAGTCTTGGCCCGGTTGGCCCACAGCTTGCGGTGCGCGATGGCGGCGGCCGGGTCCTCCTTGCGCTCGATGAAGGCGCCCTCGCGACCGAGTTTGCGATAGCTCTCCAGCCGCTCCACCGACAGCTCGCCGGACTTGAGCGCCGCCTGCACCGCGCAGCCCGGCTCGGCCACATGGCCGCAATCGCGGAATTTGCACTGGCGGGCCAGGGCTTCGATGTCCTCGAAGGTCTGGGCGTTCGCCTCGCCTGGGTCCCAGAGCCCCAGCTCGCGCATGCCCGGAGTGTCCAGGATCAGGGCGCCCCCGGGCAGCAGGACCAGTTCCCGGTGCGTGGTCGTGTGGCGGCCCCGGCCGTCAGTGGCGCGGACCTCCCCCACCGCCTGTCGCGCCTCACCGGCCAGGGCGTTGACCAGGGTCGACTTGCCGACGCCGGACATGCCCAGCATCACCGCCGTCGTCCCAGGCGTCAGATAGGCCCGCAACTTATCCAGCCCCAGCCCTGTCGGCGCCGAC
>JAHUZY010000391.1 GCA_019264505.1 Phenylobacterium sp.
ACGGTCAGCAGGCGGTGGCCGGCCCGGGGGCGGCCATTGCCCACGGCCATCTTCTTCGGCGGCTCGCGCACGTCGAACAGGGACAGTCCCCGGCGCTGGGCGGCCTCGACGATCTCGGGATGTTCGGTCAGGCGCTCATGCAGGCCAGAGGCCACATGCAGCCCGGCCTCCAGGGCGGCGACCACATCGGCGACGATCTTGGGACCGAGCACGCCGCCGGCGTTGGCCACGCCGACGATCAGGGTCTTGGCCCCCTTCTCGGCGGCCTCGGCGAAGCCCAGATGCGGCAGGCCCAGGGTGAGCGTGCACTCAGGCCCCCGGTGTTCCCCCAGGCTCCATTCCGGCCGCCAGTAGGCGACCCCGCGGGAGGTTTTGACAGACAGCTCATTCTGGGAGTCGCCAAGATAGAGCAGGTAGGGCGGCGGGATCATAATCTCTCACTTCGGGCCGGGGCGACGCTAGGCCCTGATCATCGCGCAACTGGACGGCGCGCGAAGCTCGCAAGTGGGAGATCGGTTATAGCCCCGGGTTATGCGCCTGCTGCTGGTCCTGGATGTCGGCCTTCAGAGTATTCACGAAAGCCCGGGCCATCTTCGAGAGCGGGCGGTCTTCGAGATAGATGCAGTAGACCCCGAAATTGGCCGGCTGGATCAAAGGCCGGAAGTCCAGGTCGGGCCCCTGGTTCTCCCGGGCGGTGAACTCATCGACGATGGCCACGCCCGCGCCGTGGCGCACCAGGGCCGCAGCCACATAATAGGTCTGGACCACGATGCCCTCGGGCCGCGTCAGGCTGCCGCGCACCACCTCGCTGGCATAGAGGGCGCCCACAGGCCCGCTGCCGGCCAGGCTGATCAGCTCGTGGCCGCTGAAGCTCTCGATCCCCAGGCGCGGCGGCGCGTCGGGCAGATAGTCCCGGCGATAGAGCAGGACGAGCTCGCCCGTGCCGATGCGGGTGTGGGCGAGCCTGGGGTGACGCGGGGCGTCATAGGCCACCGCCAGGTCGGCCTTGCGCTCATAGAGGGCGCGCAGGACGTCCTCGTCATGCAGGGTCTGCAGGGTGAAGGTGACGCCGGGATGCTTCTGTCGGAACTGGGCCACCGCCCGCGGCGCCACGCCGAGCCCGAGGGAGGGCAAGACCGCCAGGCCGATATGGGCCGAGCCGCCCTTCAGCAGGTTGCGGGTGGTCTCCTTCAGCGACTCGATGCGCGAATAGATCTCGTCCACATCCCGGAACAGGGCGTGGGCCTCGTCGGTGGGCGTCAGGCGCCCCTTGACCAGCCGGAACAGGGGAAAGCCCAGCCGCCCCTCGGCGTGCTTCAGGACCTTGCTGACCGAGGGCTGCGAGACATAGAGGGCCCGGGCCGCGGCGCTGATCGAGCCCGCCCGATAGACCGCGTGGAAGACCTCGATGTGCCGGAGGTTCATGGAGGGGAGATTGGCGCCGGTCGGTTCCATGCCCCCTCAGACCATACCGACACCCCCCTCGCAAGGGCGGCCGCGGCTGGTCCGCCCCAAGGCGCCAGCCAGGGCCAGCACGAGGCGCCGGCCCTGGAACGCGCCTATTTCCGCGGCCGGCCGCGCCCCCTGCCCCGCCGCTTCAGATCCATCTGCAGGCCCATGGCGCCCATCAGGATGAGGCAGAGCGACACCACCGCTCCGATGGTGATGTTCTGCACATCCCGGCCCAGCGGCGCGAGGAAGCCCCACTTGTGGGCGTAGGCGAAACTGGCCAGTTCCGGCCTGGCCGCATCAGGCGTGACGTCGGCGAGGACCCCGCTGGCGGTGTCCACATAGACGGTGGCGTTGACCGGGGCGCCGTAGTCGAGGCGCCAGACCGGCAGGCGCTTGTTGCGGAAGTCATAGCCTTCGCCGAAGCCGGTGACGACGCCGACATCCTCGATCTGCGCCCGCCCGACGCGAGTGAACCGCTCGCCGAGCTCGATGGCGTAGGCCCGGTCGCCCCCAGCCCAGGGCGCGCCGGTGGCGGCGTCGAGATAGACGACCTCCCCCTGACGGGGACGGCCGTCAAAGCGGGCGTGACGCATCTCATGGTGGCCCTGGGGGCCATGGCTCTGGTCGCCGGCCAGGGCCAGCCGATAGAACCAGCCGCCCGTCGCCGACTGCACCAGGGACAGGCTGTTGACCTCCAGCCCCCGGGTGGCCTCGTCCCACCTGGCCTGGATCGGATAGGCCGCGCCGGCCAGCTCCAGGGGCGGCGAAAGGGTCAGGGTGCGCTCACCGTCCGGCCCGCTGTGGACGATCAGGTGGAAGAGGCCGCTGCCGGCCAGGGCCAGGATCGGCAGCCAGAGGACATAGCCGGCGATCCTGTGCCAGCCGCGCACCCCGGGCGCCGACCCGCTCCGACGGATCAGCGCCAGCATGACGAGCCCTGAGACGGCCATGAGGATGAGGGTCACGAGCCCTGCCGCCATCAGCGCCACCCGCAGGCCTTCCAGGGGCCTGGGCATCCAGCTCCAGGTATGGATCCACTGGAAGGCGGTGAGCAGCGTGGCCTGCCGCCGGTTGGTGAGGGAGGCCAGGGCGTTGGTCTCGGTATAGACATAGGCGGTCAGCCGGTCGGGCCGATCGAACTCCACCCGGTAGACCGGCAGCAGGCGGTTGACCGCCGGATAGGCCTCGGAGAAGGCGGTGATCCGGGTCATGGCCGCCACCGGCTCGGTTTCGGCGCCGGTGAAATAGCGGGCCAGGAAGACGGCGTGGCGCGCGTCATGGTTCGCCAGCTCCGCCCATCGGCCAGGCGGAAATAGCGGCGGGGCGCATCCTGGGTCTCGGTGACCTGCAGCAAGGTCTCACCTTCGCCGACGATCACCTTCACCGCGGCCGCCCGCGCCACCCCGGCCTCGGCCAGGATCGCCTCCAGGGGCCTGGACGAAGACAGGTCGATGGCCCGTTGGGGCGGGAAGAACTTGGCGGGCTGGGGGCCGAACATGCTCATGGACACATGGATCAGGCCCGAGGCGCCCCATAGCACAAGGGTCAGCCCGCCAATGATGGCGATGGAGCGATGCAGCCAGATGATGCGGGCGCGCAGTCGGGCCACGGAGGCCTCAGGGGCCGGCGCACGGCGCTCGACAGAAGACATGGAATACCTCGAAAGGCGGAAGGCGGATGCAGGCGCGCGGTGGGGCGTGGAGGCGCATGGCCCCCATGCCCACGGCATGGCGAAGCGCGCCCAGCCGGTCAGGCCAGGCGGCGTGACGTCAGAGGGCCTGTGGAGGTCCGGTGGACCAGGGGGGCGGCGCAAACAGGCCGCGGTCAAACAGCTCGGCCCGAGCGTGAGCCGAGCGCGGCGCAGGCCCGTCATAGACGACGGCTTCGACAAGGACGCCATCATCGGGCGGGGCGACCTGAAGGCCGCCTGCGAAGACGCAGGGCGCCGCCGGGCGAGGTTCGTCGTCCTCCGGGTCGTCTGAGACGTCCGAGGCCAGGCGCATGGCGCCGGTGGACGGGTCGACGGTCATTTCGGCCAAGCCCTGATTGGTGCAGATGGCGATCCGCACGCCTTCGGCCTCGCTGGTCTCCACCATGTAGCCGGTGGGCACGAGGGCGCGGAACAGCAGGGTCACGAGCACCAGCGCCACAAAGACGCGCGCTCCCCTCAGCCTGTTCATGCCCCAACCCATGGCGGCGCGATTAGCAGGCGCCGGATGGGGCGTCCATAGGCCCGATGGTGGAGGCTATTCCACGGCCAGGATGACGTGAGGCGCCTTGATCAGCGCGCTCGCCCGGACGCCGACAGCAAGGCCCAGGGCCTCGGCGCTGTCGCGGGTGACGGTGGCGACCAGGGACTTGCCTGCGCCGATATCGAGGGTGATCTCGCTGTTGACCCCGCCATCGACCCGGGCGCTCACCTGGCCGGGGATCTGGTTGCGGGCCGAGGTTCGCAAGCCCTCCCCCACCGCCAACATGACGAAACTGGCCTTGATCAGGGCGATGGCTGGGGCGCCGACCCTGAGGCCGAGATCTTCGACCCACAGCCGGGACAGCAGAGCGGTGATGGTGACCCCCTCCCCCAGGTCGAGCTCCACCTCGGCGCTCACCGCGCTGGCGGTGATCTGGCTGATGGTCCCGCGCAGGGCGTTGCGGGCGCTGGTGCGCATGCCCAGACTCCAGAACAGGTCCCGACCGGCCCCCTCGCCGAGATGGGTTTCCAGCTTGGCCAGGGTCGCCTCCAGTTCAACCCTCACCCGCCCGAAGGCCGTCACCACCGCCTGCCCGCGCGGGGTGAGGCTGGCCGCGCCGCCCGCGCGTCCGCCCGGCGCGGCGGCGATGAGCGGCCCCTCAAACAGGTTGTTCATGGCCTGGACGGCGTCCCAGGCCCCCTTGTAGCTGAGCCCCAGGCGCTTGGCGGCGCCGCTGATCGAGCCCAGCTCGGCGATCGCCTCCAGGAGCGCCACCCGCTCGAGGCTGGCCCGCGCGCCGCCGCGCTGGAAGGTGAGCGCGGCGGTCAGATCCCCCTCGGTCCCCATGGCTGATCCTTCCTGTTCGCCGCGACGGATGATCGGAGCTGTCAACACCAGGCCTGGCTTCAGCCTCCTCCGATTGCCTATGGATGGGCGACATCGTTATATAGCGCAACTACATAACCAGGCCGGATGAGCTTCGCCGAGGGGGGCAGATGACCGCGCGCCGCACCGTTCTCGCCGGGCTTTCTGTCAGCCTCGCCCTGACCGCCGCGTGCGCCGGCCCGACCGAGGCCGCCGAGACCCGCGTGGCGGTGGCCGCCAACTTCGCCGAACCCGCCCGGGAGATCGCCGCCCGGTTCGCGGCGGCCACGGGGCACAAAGCTGTGCTGAGCTTCGGGGCCTCAGGGCAGTTCTTCGCCCAGATCGCCAATGGCGCGCCGTTC
>JAHUZY010000423.1 GCA_019264505.1 Phenylobacterium sp.
CCCATGGAAACCTCTGGTAATGATGGCGGCCGCCGATCGCGCGCGGCGGGGGAGCACCCTCGCGCGGCGACCGCATAACGGCGTCGTGTGACTGTGGGCGCTGACTAGGGTCCGGCAGCTGGACTGTCAACATGTGCGTGCGTTTGCACTAGTTGCAGATACGACTTGTGCTTGTGCGCGAACCTGTGCTCTCTGCGCCGCGGAGATCTTCGTTATATGACTGAAACCGTAGCTGAACTTCGATCCGTCGACGCTGAAGCGGAGTTCGGCCTCGATGTGCCGGAGTACTTTTTCTACCTGCTGTTCCAGGCCGTGCGACGCCGTGACGCGGCGTTCGAGCGGGCTCTGGCCCCTCTGGAACTCACCCTGGGGCAATGGCGCGCCATCTCCACGGTCCGCCGGTTCGGGGTCTGCTCAATGTCGGATCTGGCGGCCTTCACGGCCGTGGATCGCACCACCCTCACCCGCAGCGTCGACCAGCTGGTTCGCCGCGATCTGATGACGCGCACCACGCCGGCGGCCGATCGTCGGCAGGTCCACCTCTCACTGACATCCCACGGCCAGGCCATCTACGATCAGGCTGTGGATCAGCTGCTCGCCTTCAATCGCCAGGCGCTCGAGGGCGTCGATAGCGGCCGTCAGCGGGAGATCAGCCGCGGACTGGCCGCCGTGATCCGCAACCTGGCGCCCGACGCCCAGGTGGCCGAGGCGCTGATCCGATTCGAACCGACCCTGATGCGCGGCTGAGATTCGCCTCTTTTCTGCGACCCTTTCGCAAGACCTGTGGCATGCTCGCCCCATGTCGGCGCCGAGCGATCCCGCAGCAGCACCCGAGGATGAGTCGCAGGCGCCGCCTGCGATCTCGCCTGCAGCCGCCCTCTTCTACCGCGCCCTCGGGCTCGCAGCCCTGGGGCTTGGCGTCGTCGGGGCCTTCCTGCCGCTCCTGCCCACCACCATCTTCCTGATCATCGCCGCCTGGGCGTTCGGCAAGAGCGCGCCGAAGCTGCGCGCCCGGCTTTACGCCCACAAGCGGTTCGGCCCCACCCTGCGGGCCTGGGACCGGCATGGGGCGATCCCGCCCCGCGCCAAGCTGGCCGCCGTGATCGGCATGGGTCTGAGCCTGGTGGTGGTGATGCTCACCGCCGCCAATCCCTGGGTTCCCATGGGCGTCGGCGTGGTCCTGACCTTCTGCGCCCTCTATGTCCTGACGCGCCCCTCGGCCTGAAGCGGCGTCGCGCCGAATTCCAGGCGCAGCTGGGCCGCGCGCTCGGCGATCGCCCCGCGTTCATCCTCGCCCAGCCGGGCCAGAGCCTTATAGGGCAGGGCCATGCGCGGGTTGGCGTCCAGGCGCGCAGCGTTCCGGTCGAGGAAATCCCAATAGAGGCTGTTGAACGGACAGGCCCGCTCGCCCAGGCGGTCCTTCACCTCATAGGCGCAGGCTGAGCAGTAGTCGCTCATCCGGTTGATATAGGCCCCGCTGGCCGCATAGGGCTTGGATCCCACCAGACCGCCATCGGCATAGGTGGCCATGCCATGGGTGTTGGGCGCCTCCACCCACTCATAGGCGTCGGCATAGACCCCCAGGTACCAGGCGTTGATTTCCGCCGGCGCGACGCCCAGCAGCATGGCGAGATTGCCGGTGACCATCAGCCGCTGGATATGGTGGGCGTAGGCGTGGGCCCGCGTCTCGGCCACGACGGCGGCGACACAAGCCATGTCGGTCTCGCCCGTCCAGTAGAACCCCGGCAGGCGGTTGGCGGCGCCGAGCGCATTGGTTTCCAGATAGCCCGGCATCTTCAGCCAGTAGATCCCCCGCACGAACTCCCGCCAGCCGAGGATCTGGCGGATGAACCCCTCCACCGCGTTCAGGGGCGCGCGGCCGTTCCGCCATTGCGCCTCGGCCCGACGGCAGAGATCCAGCGGGTCGAGCAGGCCAAGGTTCAGGGCCGCTGAGAGCCGGCCATGCCAGAGCCAGGGCTCGCCCCGGGCCATGGCGTCCTGGTGATCGCCGAAGCCCGCGAGGATGTCGGCGAAGAAGTGGTTGGCGAGGTCTTCGGCCTCCTGCCCATTGGTCGCCCAGCCGAAGGCCTCGAGCTCGCCAAACCCGTCCGGCGAGAGGTCCGCGATCTCGGTGATCAGCTCTTGCGTCACCCCATTGGGCGCGATGGTCAGCCGCTCTGGAGGCCGGACGCCCTTGGGCAGGCGCCGGCGGTTTTCGGCGTCGAAGTTCCAGCGCCCTCCGGCCGGCTGATCGCCGTCCATCAGAACCCCGTACCGACGGCGCATGTCGCGGTAGAAGAACTCCATGCGGAGCTCCCGCCGCCCCCTGGCCCAGCGTTCGAAGGTCTCGGCGTCGCAGAGGTAGCGATCATCGGCCAGCCGGCGGAGCGGCGCGGGCAGGCTCACCTCCAGGTCATCGAAAGCCCGCTCCAGGCGCCACTCTCCCGAGCGGGTGAGCCAGATCTCTCCGGGCCGCAGATCATCAGCCGCGCGGCGCAGTTCGCCCGTCAGGCTGCCGCTGTTGCCCAGCGCGTCGTGGCGGACATAGCGCACCTCGAAGCCCAGCCCCCGCAGGGCCTCGGCGTGCTGGCGCATGGCGGAGAAGACCATGACCAGCTTCTGGCGATGGTGCGGCGCATAGGCGATCTCGTCGCCCACCTCGGCCATCAGCACCACGTCCTGATCCGGATCGGCGTCCCGCAGGGATGAGAGCCTGTTCGGCGGCGACAGCTGGTCGCCGAGCACCAGGATCAGACGCCTCACCACGGGATGGCCGCGCCGTCCCAGGCGAAGAAGCCGCCGCTATCGGCCGGGTTCAGCCCGTCGAGCACCGACAGCAGTTGTGTGGCCGCCAGATCGCGGCTGAAGAGCTTCTCGGCGCTGACGCCCCCCTGAAACGGCGCCGACAGGCCCGTATCCACCGTGCCTGGATGCAGGGCGACGCAGATGGCCTGGGGCCGCTGGCGGGCCAGCTCGATGGCCAGGGTGTGGATCAGCTGGTTGAGCGCGGCCTTGGAGGCGCGATAGCCGTACCAGCCGCCCAGGCGATTATCCCCGATGCTGCCCACCCGGGCCGACAGGGCGGCGAAGACGCTCCTCTGATCCCTTGGCAGGCGCGGCAGGAAGTGTTTGGCCACCAGGGCCGGTCCCACAGCATTGTCGGCGAAGGCCGCCAGCAATCCTTCCCGATCGAGATGACGCCAGGTCTTCTCCGGCGCCCGGCCGAGCGCCTGCAGCCGCCCGGTGGCCACCAGCACCCGATCAATGGCCACATGGGGGTCCAGGGCCTCGGCGGCGGCGAGGATCGAGGCCTCATCATCCAGGTCAATCGGACCCCAACTGACGCCTTGCGGCAGGGCATCTGGGCGGCGGCGCGACAGGGCCACAATGGGGCCGGCCTCGGCGCGTACGGCCAGCCGCTCGACCAGGGCTGCGCCGATGCCGCCGCTGGCGCCGATGACGATGCTCACGCCCATGGGTGTCAGCTCCTGGAGGCAGAGGGTTCGACCTCATCTACGGTCGCGCGCGGGCGATTGATGCGGTCAGGGACGGCTCAACCACCGCGCCGGGGCGCCAAAAAGTCGCAGGCGCTTGAATTTTCGCCCGGCAATCCAATCTGTTGAGGGTGCAGGACGGCGTCCCCCCACGACGGTCGAAAGATCTCAGCCGGACCTGCGCACGGGCGCGCCGGGCGTGAGACTGAGACGCTTCTCTCCCCCCAAGCCCCGTCCGGACTTCGTCGGGCGCGCCCACCCTCCATCATGCCACAGCCAGGCCCCGATCAGGGCGGGGCGCCCACCAGAATCTCGCGCTTGCCGGCGTGGTTGGCGGGGCTGACCACGCCTTCCTGCTCCATCCGCTCGATGAGCGAGGCCGCGCGGTTGTAGCCGATCTGCAGCCGCCGCTGGACATAGCTGGTGGAGGCCTTGCCGTCCCGGGTGACCACGGCCACGGCGCGGTCATAGAGATCATCGCCTGAGCCGCCGCCGGCCCCGAAGTCATCGCCGCCGCCATCCTCGTCATCGCCGCCGGCGGTGACGTCCTCGACATATTGCGGCTCGCCCTGGGCGCGCAGGAACTTGGCCACGGCCTCCACCTCCTCGTCGGAGACGAAGGGGCCGTGCAGGCGGGTGATCCGTCCGCCGCCGGCCATATAGAGCATGTCGCCCTGACCGAGCAGCTGCTCGCCGCCCTGTTCGCCAAGGATGGTGCGGCTGTCGATCTTCGAGGTGACCTGGAAGGAAATCCGCGTCGGGAAGTTGGCCTTGATGGTGCCGGTGATCACGTCCACCGACGGCCTTTGCGTGGCCATGATCAGGTGGATGCCGGCGGCCCGGGCCATCTGGGCCAGGCGCTGAACGGCGCCTTCCACATCCTTGCCGGCCACCAGCATCAGGTCGGCCACCTCGTCGATGACCACCACCAGATAGGGCATGGGCTTGGGATCGATGCGCTCGCTCTCATAGACCGGGCGGCCGCTGTCGTCGAAGCCGGTCTGGACGGTGCGCTCGAAGTGCTCGCCCTTGGCGGCGGCCTCCTTGGCGCGCTCGTTATAGGAGGCGACGTTGCGCACGCCGATCTTGGACATCAGGCGATAGCGGTCCTCCATCTCGCGCACGGTCCATTTCAGCGCGACGATGGCCTTCTTCGGGTCGGTGACGACGGGCGCCAAGAGGTGCGGAATGCCGTCATAGACCGACAGCTCCAGCATCTTCGGGTCGATCATGATGAACCGGCACTGGTCCGGCGCCAGGCGGTAAAGGATCGACAGGATCATGGCGTTGACGCCGACCGACTTGCCCGAGCCGGTGGTGCCGGCGATCAGCAGGTGGGGCATCTTCGAGAGGTCGGCGATATAGGGCTCGCCGCCGATGTTCTCGCCGAGCGCCATGGGCAGAGCCAGGGTCGAACGCTCGTATTCGGGGCTGGCCAGCAGGTCGCGCAGATAGACCGTCTCGCGCTTCTGGTTGGGCAGCTCGATGCCGATGGCGTTGCGGCCCGGCACCACGGCGACGCGGCATGCGGCGACGGACATGGAGCGGGCGATGTCGTCCGACAGGGCGACGACCCGGGCCGACTTCACGCCAGGCGCAGGCACCAGTTCATAGAGGGTGACCACGGGACCAGGCCGGATCTGGTCGATCTGTCCGCGGACGCCGAACTCGGCCAGCACGCCTTCCAGCAGCTGAGCGTTCTGGCGCAGAGCGCCCTCGTCGAAGGCCGCCGCCCGGGGCTTGGGCTTGGCCAGCATCGACAGCTCAGGCAGCGAGAAGCCGTCGGGTCGGACAAAGTCGAACACGCCCTGGTTCTCGCGGCTCTCGCGGGAGGAATCCCGTGGCGGGGTCTTGGGCGCCCGGATGCTGAGGCCTGACGCAGGCTCAACGGGCTCCGGCTCGGCCGGGGCTGTCACCGGCGGGGCGACGCCTGGCGCCGGGCCCAGGGC
>JAHUZY010000432.1 GCA_019264505.1 Phenylobacterium sp.
CTCCAGGATCAGTCGGCGGTTCTGCGGCCTGGCGGCGATGAGTTCGGAGATCTGCCCCTGGCGTACAAGGGCCGGGGAGTTGGAGCCGGTCGAGGCGTCGGCGAACAACAGCTGGACGTCCCGTGCCCGGACCTCCTTGCCGTTGATCCGGTAGGTGGAGCCCGACCCCCGGTCGATCCGTCGCACCACTTCGAGCACGGGGTGGTCGTTATAGGCCGCCGGCGCGCGGCGATCGGCGTTGTCGATGGTCAGGGTGACGTCGGCATGATTGCGCGACGGACGCTTGCCGGAGCCGGCGAAGATCACGTCGTCCATGCCGCCGGCCCGCATGGCCTTGGCGGAATTGGCGCCCATCACCCAGCGCAGGGCTTCCAGCAGGTTCGACTTGCCGCAGCCGTTCGGCCCGACAATCCCGGTCAGCCCCGGCTCGATCCGGAACTCCGTCGAATCGACGAAGGACTTGAAACCGGTGAGCCGAAGCCGCTGGAAGCGCACGGGCGCCTAGGTCCCCCTCAGGCCTACTTCTGGGCCGCGGCGATGGCGGCGTCGATCTCGGCCATGCTCATGGCGCCTTCCTTGGCCAGCTTGCCGTTGATCATGAAGGTCGGGGTCGAGGTGATCCGCGCGTCGCGCTGGGTCTTCTCGATCCGGGCGTTGAGGGCGCGAAGGCCTTCTTCGCTGGAGATGCAGGTCTGGAACTGCTCCTCGGTCATGCCGGCCGAGCGGGCCACCCGCAGCAGGGTTCCGCGGACGTCGCCCGTGGTGAACATCTCCTGCTGGCTGTGGAAGATGGCGTCGACCACGTTGAAATATTTGTCCTCGCCGGCGCAGCGGGCGAGCAGGAAGCCGGCCGCGGCCACCTCGGCGGGCGGGGTCAGGAACTCCTTGAAGGTGTAGTGGACCTTGCCCGTGTCGATGTACTTTTCCTTCAGCTCCGGGAAGACCTCGTTGTTGAAGGTGGCGCAGTGGACGCAGCTCAGCGAGGCGTACTCGACCATCTTCACCGGCGCATTGGGATCGCCCAGGCTCATATCGCCGTCGGCGGCGGCCGAGGACTGGCCCGAGCAGGCGCCCAGGAAGAGGGTCGCGGCGGCGACGGCCATCATAAGGCGGCGGCTGAGGTTCGGCATGGTGGTCGGCCCTTTGTGCAGGAAGGTCGAGGAGTGAAGTAAAGCGCGATTCCCAAGGCTAGGCCCATGGCGCCTTTTGACGTCAAGAACGGCCCTGGCCCAACAATGTCAACGGCGGCTGGCGTTGCGCATAACGCCGCGCCCCAGGGCCAGCAGGGCGCTCTTCAGCGGGCCGTCGGGCGCCAGGGCCAGACCCTGGCTGAGTTCGGCTTCCTGGGCGGCGTCCAGGGGCGCCTCCCGCTTGCGGGGCGGTTGGGCCGCGCTGGCCGGGGCGGGGCGCAGCGGTCCCTGGACGATCCGCAGCCGTTCCACCGCGCCCGAGCCGAGAAACAGGTTCACCCGGGCCAGGATTTCCGGCGCCTGATGCTGAATCAGGGCGGCGGCGGGGCCGGCCACCCGGATCTCCAGGGCGGCGCCGGCGCCATTGCGGCCCTTGACCAGTTTCACCGGCTCGGTGCGCCGGGCGATCTGTTCGCCGACGATTTCCCGCCAGCGGGCCTGCAGGGCGCCAGGCCCCTGGCCGAAACGGGCGTCGAGCTCACGGATCAGCTTGGACAGTCCCCGTCCAGCCGGCGGAGGCGGCCGCGGCGCAGGGCGCGTGCGACGGCTGGCCAGGATGGCGCGGGTCTCTTCCAGGTCGGGCAGGGGGCGGGTCGGCATGTCGAGGCTGAAGATACACCCGGATGCGCCCGTCGCGGAGTCCCCCTGCCCAAGGGGCGCAAGAGGCCCTAAGTCTGGCGCCGTGACCCCTGAACAGATCCGCCACAGCCTATTGTCCTGGTACGACGCCCACGCCCGGGACCTGCCCTGGCGCACAGGGCCAGCCGCCGGGCAGGGGGGCGTTCGCTCCGATCCCTACCGGGTCTGGCTCTCAGAGGTGATGCTGCAGCAGACGACAGTGCCGCACGCCGCGCCCTACTTCCTGAAGTTCACCGCCGGCTGGCCGACCGTGTCGGACCTCGCCGCCGCGCCGGACGACGAGGTCATGGCCGCCTGGGCCGGGCTTGGCTACTACGCCCGGGCCCGCAACCTTCTGGCCTGCGCCCGCGCCGTGGCGAACGACCATGGCGGGGTGTTTCCGGACACCGAGGCTGGCTTGCGAGCGCTTCCCGGGCTTGGCCCCTATACGGCCGCGGCGGTGGCGGCGATCGCCTTCAATGAGGCGACCAATGTGGTCGACGGCAATGTCGAGCGGGTGATGGCGCGGCTGTTTGCGGTGGAGACGCCCCTGCCGGCCGCCAAGCCGCAACTGAAGTCGCTGGCCGCCGCCCTGGTCCGGGACGACCGCCCCGGCGACTGGGCCCAGGCGCTGATGGACCTGGGCGCGACGGTCTGCCGGCCGAAGTCGCCGCTGTGCGACCGCTGTCCGCTGGCCAAAGGCTGTGCGGGGCTCGCCACCGGCGCGCCGGAGACCTATCCCCGCAAGACCGCCAAAGCGATCCGTCCTCATCGCCACGGCGTGGCCTACATCCTGACCCGCAGGGACGAGGTCGCCCTGGTGCGCCGGCCGCCCAAGGGCCTGCTCGGCGGGATGCTCGGCCTGCCCACCAGCGACTGGCGCGCTGCGCCCTGGTCCGACGAGGAGGCGCAAGCCGATGCGCCTGTCCAGGCCGACTGGCGGAGCGCAGGCGAGGTGGAGCACGTTTTCACCCACTTCTCCCTGACCCTGCGGCTGCTACGGGCCGAGGGCGCGGCTGAGGGTGTGATCTGGACGGCGAGGCGGGACCTCGAAGCCCTGCCCAGCGTCTTTCTGAAGGCCGCCCGGGCGGGACTGTCGAACCTGCTGTAGGGCTTGCCCCCGCGGCCATCGCCCCAACGCCGTCATCCTGGGCCCTGTGCCCAGGATCCCTCGTGACGCTTGCGCCCGCCATCGACAGGGATGCTCGGCACAAGGC
>JAHUZY010000442.1 GCA_019264505.1 Phenylobacterium sp.
CTCCAGCGTATCGCGGGGAAAGCGCACCGAGGCCTTGGCCTCGTCCCGCCAGACCTGGTCCATTTCCCGGGTGACGTCGGGCAGACCGTCCACCGCCGCCAGGGGCTCGGGCGCGTCCATCCACGCCTCCACCGCCGGGCAGAGGCCGTCATCGAAGCCCTCGCCGGCCCGGGCGGCCCGCAGGGCGCGACGGCGCATGGCCCGGCTGACCGGCCGCCCGGAGGGGAAGGCGCCGTAGCCGTAGGTGATCTGGCTCGCCGCATCGTGACCGTTCTCGATCAGGGCCTGGGCGTAGTCCTGCAGCAGCTTGGCGAGGGGTGAGTCAGGGACCACCACGATGCGGTCCTGGTGCTTGCTCAGCACCTCAGGGCGTCGCGGGTCGAAGCCGGAAAAGTGGAAGAATCCCAGGGGCTGGCCGTTGACCCGCCAGCCCTGAGGCCCGTGAGCCAGGGTTCGGCCCTCCAGGTTCCAGTAGGCGATGTCGAGCCCTGGATCGCGCAGGATGGCCACGTCGCTGACCAGGCCGGGCGCCAGGTCCATCCACTTCTGGTCGGTGAACAGGCCGCCGGTGAAATCCACCCGGCAGTCGAACCGGCACTTCTCGGCCCACCAGTCCATCAGGGCGAAGATCTCGCTCGTCCGGCGGGCGGCCAGGAAGCCGAGATTGTAGGCCCCCGACGTCAGGATGGTGAGGTCGTTGGGGCTGGCCTCTCCGGCCAGGGGGCGGGTCAGGTGCGGGATCAGCGCCAGGGGCGCCTGGGCCAGGCCTTCGCGCACCGGCGTCAGGGGGCCGTAGACGAAGATGTCGGGGTCCAGATAGGTGACAGAGGTGACGGCGGGCTCGGCCAGCAGGTGACGGAAGGCGTGGGGCTTGATGGCGGTGTTCAGTTCCAGGGCGTCGTAATAGACGCTCATCGGCCCGATCGGGGCCCCGGTCTCGCTGGCCTCGATCACCCGGGCGAAGGGGGCGAGGTCAGGCAGGGGGCCGTCGGCGGCGATCACCACCCGAGCGGCGTCCGGCTCGGCCGCGGCCAGGCTGCGCATCAGCACCTTGGCCTGGGCCGCGTAGTTCCGCGATACGATGGTGAAGACGACGTCCAAGGGCCCGCTCCCGACGGCTGCGCCTGTCTAACAGCGGGCTGAGGCGCCCGGCAATGTCAGGCGGCGGCGAGAAGTTCGTCGAGGCGACGGATGTCCTTGACCTCGGAGGCGACGCCGCCTTCCAGGCGCATGACCTTGTTGCAGTAGAGGCGCAGCAGGCCCGCATCGTGCGAGGACAGCACCAGGATGCCGGCCCGCTCCACCAGGTTGAGCAGGCGGCGGTGGGCCAGCTTCTGGAAGTCGGCGTCGCCCACTGAAATCCACTCGTCCATCAGCAGCACATCGGCCTCGACGGCGGTGGCCACGGCGAAGGCGAGCCTGGCCTGCATGCCGGCCGAATAGGTCTTCATGGGCATGGCCAGGAAGGGGCCAAGGCCGCTGAACTCGGCGATCTCGTCCATCTTGTCCTCGATCTCCTTGGAGGACATGCCGGCGATGCGGCCGCGCAGGCGGATATTGTCGACCCCCGTGGCCGAGGGATCGATGCCGAGCGACAGGTCGAGCAGCGCGGCGATGCGGCCCCGGACCTCGATCTGGCCCTCATCGGGCTCATAGGCGCCCGACAGGGCCCGCAGCAGGGTGGTCTTGCCCGAGCCGTTGTGACCGATCAGTCCCAGCCGGTCGCCGGCCCGCAGGTTGAGGTTCAGGTGCGAGAGGGCGGTGACCTCGGTGGCGCCGGTGGTGGACGCGCCCAGGCGTCCGCCCACGGTGACGCGGGCCAGGTTCTTCTTCAGCGACTTGGCGTCGACCCCATAGACCGGGAAGCGCAGGGTCAGGTCGGTGACCTTGATGGAGACATCGGTCATAGGAAGTGGACGATCCGGCGGCGGGTGATGGCGAAGACCGAGAAGGTGAGAGCCCAGCCCAGCACGGCCATGATGGCCAGGATGACATAGGACAGTCCGTCCGCCTCTTGCCCCAGCAGCGGCGCCCGGATGGTGGTCAGCATATGGTAAAACGGGTTCAGCGTCAGGAAAGCATGGCGATCAGGGAAGGCGTCGGGCTTCCAGAACACCGGCGTCATGAAGATGGCGAACTGCATCACCGACATGACGAACTGGGGGATGTCCCGGAAGCGGGCTGAGGCGATGGCCGCCAGCATGCTGATCCAGGCCAGGTTGACGATGGTCAGCAACAGGCCGCCCAACGCCGGAAAGACGTCCATGACCCGCCACAGGCCGAAGAAGATGATGACGGCGACGATGATCACGGCGTGGTGCGCGAGGTTGATCAGATTGCGCAGGACCGTCCGCCAGATGAAGGTGAACATCGGCAGTGAGGTCTGGCTGAGCATGCTGGACGCCTGCACGAAGGTGTCGCACCCCTCGTTGATCGTCCCGGCCATCAGGCCGAAGAAGACGATGCCCATGGCCACATAGGGCATGAACTCGGCCACCGAGATGCCGAACAGCTTGGCGTAGAGCAGGCCGATCCCCAGGACCATCAGGCCCATGGAGATGGTGATCCAGAACGGACCCAGGATAGAGCCGCGGTAGCGGGAGACCACGTCGTGCCAGGCCAGGGACCAGGCCAGTCCCCGGCGATGATAGGACGTGACGAGGTCCCTCAGAGCCATGCTGAACTCGAACAGCGTGCCACGCCGTCCGGTCCGCAGCATGTGTTGGCCGGATTCCATAGGGTCTCCCAAAGCGAGCGCCGCTGGTATCAGGTGCATTTTTGCGGCGCAAGCATGGCGCCTGGCCTGCGACTTGGCCGCAGGCAGGCCCCGTGCTAGCCCACGCCCAAGGAGGCCGCGCCGCATGTCGTCCATGGATCAGTTCGCCCGGCCCCATTACGCCCCGTCCCAGGACCTGCGCAACCTTGAGCCCGCCCTTGAGGGCGCCGGGGTGTGGCTTGTCATCCCCTGCTACAAGGTCACCGACCACATCATGCGGGTGATCGGCCGGGCCCCGGCCTGGGTGGAGGGGATCGTCTGCGTCGATGACGCCTGCCCCGACCGGTCCGGCGACCTGATCGAGGCGAGGTGCGCCGACCCCCGGGTGCGGGTCCTGCGGCTGGAGCAGAATCAGGGCGTCGGCGGCGCGACCCTGGCCGGCTACCAGGAGGCCGCGCGCCTTGGGGGGCGGATCCTCGTCAAGGTGGACGGCGACGACCAGATGGACCTCGGCTATCTGCCCCAGCTGGTGACGCCGATCCTGCTGGGTGAGGCCGACTACGCCAAGGGCAACCGCTTCTCCTCGGTCAGCCATCTCCAGGCCATGCCGGGCCTGCGCATCTTCGGCAATGCGGGTCTCAGCTTCCTGGCCAAGCTCTCCACGGGCTACTGGAACGTGTTTGATCCCACCAACGGCTTCACCGCCATCGAGGCCAGCGTGGCGGGCCTGGTGGCGCAAAAGCCGGTGGCCCGGCGGTTCTTCTTCGAAACCGACCTGCTCTATCATCTGGGCACCCTGCGCGCGGTGGTCCGCGATGTGCCGATTCCCGCCCGCTACGGGGACGAGGTGAGCAATCTGAAAGTCAGCCAGATCATCGGCCCCTTCGCCGGCCGGCACCTGCGCAATTTCGTCCGGCGGGTGCTGGGGCAGTATTTCGTCCGCGACTTCAACGTCGCCACGCTGGAGCTGATCTTCGGGACCCTTTTCCTGGGTTTCGGCGCCCTTTACGCGCTCAACTGGATGGCGGTGCGCGATCCGGGGCAGGCGGCCTCGGCCGGGGTGGTGATGACGGCGGCCCTGCCGGTGATCATCGGTGTTCAGCTGTTGCTGCAGGCGATGAATTTCGACGTGGTCAATGTGCCGGTCAGGCCCATCCATCCCTATCTGCGGACCCTGGCTCGCATCGAAGCCGCCGCCCAGGTCGACGGCGAACTCACCGACAGCCCCACAGCCGAGGCGACCCACGCATGATGGCCTTGCGCGACACCCTGCTGTGCGTGGTTTTCGCCGCCGCCCTGCCCATGGGCCAGATCATGTTCAAGTGGGCGGCGATCTATAACGAGCGGCTCGATGGTCCGCTGATCCTGCGGCTGATCAAGAACCTGCCGCTCATCGGCGCCTTCTCCTGGTACGGGCTGACCGCGCTCCTGTGGTTCTACATCCTGACCCGGGTGCCCCTGTCGCAGGCCTATGTCTTCTCCATCCTGGGCTCGGCCCTGGTTCCGCTGCTGGCCTGGGCCCTGTTCAAGGAGCCCATGTCCTGGCGATTCGCCCTGGGCTACGCCCTGATGCTGGCCGGCTTCGTGGTAGTCATGCAGGCGCAGGGGAAGGCCTGAGCCCCCCGCCCGCGATCTGGGCGACGGCCTGCGCCACCGCCCCGTAGGTCACCCCGAAGCGCCGTTCATAGAGCAGGTCGCCGGCATGGGGCCGCTGGAACAGGCGGGCGGGATCGAGGGTCTGGACCCCATAGCCCCCCCGCAACAGGAAGCCCGCGAACATCGACGGCCACAGGCCAAGCCAGCTTGTGGCCTGTGAGGGATAGCAGCGCACCAGGAGCGCCCACCGCAGCCACTGGCCAGGGCCCAGCCGCACCTGGCGCACGGGACCGTTTTCGGGAATCGGCGCGCAGGCCTGGAAGGGCAGGGCCTTGAGGCCCCGGCGGTTATAGAGGCTGAACTGTTCGATCTCGACGCCGCGCTCAGCGGCCAGGACGGCGGCCAGGGCCGCGCAGGCGTCGTGGTCGGCATGTCCGCCTTCCCAGGCGGCGATCACGATCTTGTCCACCTGGGGGATGGCGTCCAGCCGGCGGCGCAGGGCCGCCAGGCAGGCCGGCAGGTGCAGGTGGACCTGGCCGTCATAGGCGCCTGAGCCTTGGCTGACATAGTCGGCGCAGCCCGGCGGCAGGCCAAGTTCGGCCAGGAAGGCCCGCACCTCCGACATCCGCCGCCCCGGCAGGTCTGCGCCACGGTTCTCGGCCACATAGAGGAAGACCTGGTCGTGGCCGGCGGCCTTGGCCTCCAGGATTAGCGGCAGGGCGGCGTACTCGTCGTCGCAATGGGCCAGGATGTAGACGACGCTCATCTCAGTACGGATCGAAGTCGAGGAAGCTGATCGCCGTGGCCCTGGGATCGAGGCGGCGCGGCGCCCGGGCGCTCAACGGGCGGTAGATCAGGTTCAGCGGCGAAGGGCGGAAGCGCTCGGGCAGGGGAGCAAACCCCAGGCGGCCCAGGGGGATGCGCGGATCAAGCCCCAGGAACAGAGTAAGCCCCAGGGGGGCGGTGGCTTGGGCGCCGTCGGCCTCAGCCTCGACAAAGCCTGCGCACCTCACCCCCGGCAGGTGGGTGTCGGCATAGACGCCGGTGAGGGCGCCCCGCCGGACGATCCTGTAGGCGACCGCCGGATTGGCCAGTCGCCAGGCCAGTGTCGCCCCATCCCAGGTTCCGCTGAACTGCACCTCGGCGGGCTCGAACCGGCGCGGCGTCCGGGCCATGAGACCCGCATCCAGGCGGCCCACATGCTGGAACCCCAGGCGGCCGAGGAAGCCCGGCGTGCTCTGCGCGTTGGCGACCCCGATGACGAAGTCATGGCCGAGCTCTGTCCCTTGGTCATAGGTCTGCCGGGCCAGGCGGGTGAACAGGCCCTGACCCTGAAAATCAGGGTGGGTGGCGGTGTTTAGGGACAACAGCCCTCTGAGCCGCTGGCCCTCCACCGTGGCGGCCATGGGACAGGTCACATAATGGGCCGCCAGGGTTTCGCCGGCCCAGGCGTCGGCCCCCACCACGGCCCCGGCGGGGTTGTGCAGGTAGCGCCAGGCGAGCGCCTCAGAGCTGAACTTCGGCCCGGCGCCGAACACCGCCGATAGCAGGCCCGAATAGGCCTCCAGGGCCGCGGTGTCAGTTCGGCTGGGTGCGATCTGCAGGGGGGCGGTGTTCATCGCCGCCAAATGACCACGAATGCGCCAGCGCGCCAAGAAAGCGCAATTGCCGCTTTGCGAGGGGGCAGGCCAGTCGTACCAGAGGGCGATCAAGGGGCGGGCTCGATCAGAATGATGACTTTGCCAAGGCCGAGCTTCACGGCCAGTCAGGCCCTCGGGGCCGTACTTCTCACCGGCTATGTGCTGATGCTGGCGCTCAACCTGCCAGGGCATCTGTCTTACGACTCGCTGGCCCAGCTGCACGAAGGCCGGATGCAGGTCCGCGAGACCTGGGGTCCAGCTCTCTATGCCTGGATCCTCGGCGCCTTCGATTCGATCTCGCCAGGCACCGGCCTCTATGTCGCCGCCAGCGGCTTTCTGGTGACGGGCAGCCTGTTGTCCTTCCGCGGCCTGCGCCGCCAGGTGTCCTGGGCGGCTGTGATCCTGGGCGCCCTGATGGTGCTGACGCCGACCCTGCTGATCTATCAGGGCGTGGTCTGGAAAGACGTGCTGTTCGCCAACCTCGCCCTGGCCGGCTTCGCCAGCCTGGCGCAGGCGGCCCGGGTTTGGGACGCGCCGCGCCGGCCCTGGTGGGCGCTCGCCGGCGCCCTGCTGGCCTTCGCCGCCGCCGCCCAGGTGCGCCAGAACGGCCTGGTCGCGCCCTTTTTCGGCGCTTTTGCGCTCGCCTGGATCGCCTATGGCCGCGGCTGGCGCTCCAGCCTCGCCTGGGGGCTCGGCGGCTTCCTGGCCACCCTGGCGGCCTCCATGGCCATGGGCTTCCTGTCCCAGCCGGCCCAGGCCGGGCCTGACCAGGCGGGATCCCGCGGGGTCCGCATCGTCGCGCACTACGACATCATCGGCGCCGTGGCGGTGAAGCCGACCGTGCCACTGGACATCATCCGCGCCCACGACCCCCTAGCCGAACAGCAGATCCGCCACCGGGCGACGGCGCTCTACACCCCTGAGCGCGTGGACTATCTGGGCCAGGACGACCAGATCGGTCTGGCGCTCTGGGGTCTGCCCAACGAAGTGGTGTTCGCCCAGTGGGGCGCCATCGCGACCCAGCACCCCGACGCCTATCTCAAGCACCGCTGGGACGTCTTCCGATGGGTGTTCGCCACGCCGAAGATCGATTCCTGCCTGCCCGTCTATGTGGGGGTGAGCGGGCCTGAGACCCTGACCACGGCCCTGGGGATCGCCCCGCTGATGGAGCCCTCCGACCAGGCCCTCTACAACTACAGCACCTGGTATCTCGACACGCCGCTCTTCTCCCACGTCTTCTTCGCCCTCGTGGCCCTGGCGAGCGCCGGCGTGCTGCTCTGGCGGCGTGAGGCCGCCGATGTGGTCATCGCCGCCATGCTGCTCTCGGCCCTGGCCTTTGCGGCCAGCTTCGCCCTGATCTCCATCGCCTGCGACTACCGCTACCTCTACTATCTCGACCTCGCCGCTTTGGCCGGGCTGCTCTATCTGGCGCTCGATCCGCCCTATGGACGCCTGCGCCGTCGGCTGCGCTGGAGCCGCCGGGAGACCGCCACATGAAGTCCGTCCTCCTGTCGATCCTGAGCCTGTGTGCGATCCTGCTGGCCGCCTGCGACGAGCCCCGCGCCCGTGAGCCGAAGCTCAATCCCCGTCCTCAGCCGGCGGACGACCGCGCCCTGCCGCCTGCCGCCCGCCCGGCCGACGCTGCGGTGGAGCGCCCCGGCCCCTATGCCTGGGACGCCGCGGCGGGCGCCTTCACCTTTGAGGGCCGGCCCCTGCGGGCGGGGCGGCTCTGGACCTTCGAAGGCTCCACCGATGGGTTTGTCATGGCCGGCGGCGAGGTGCTGCCCGCCGAGACCAGCAGCGGCCTGCGCCTGGCGGCCCGGGCCTTTGATCCGGCCCTGCGCAGTCCCTCGGGTCTGGCCCTGGACGGGGCGCAGTTCAGCCATGTGCTGGTCCGGGTCACCCGGCTGGCGCCGGCCAGCGATTGGGACGGGGCCCTGCACTATGTCACGGCCAACCATCCTGAGGCCGCAGGCTTCATGTCCAAGCCCTTCCAGGGCGCTGAACCCAAGGTCAATGAGACGGTGATCCTCGCCTACGACATGCGCAGCCCCACCATGGGCGGGGAAGACTGGGTCACATCCCTGATCGAGAGCATCCGCCTGGACTTCGACGACGCCGCGGGCGGTGAATTCCTGATCCACCAGATCGCCGTCACCGAGCCGCCCGCCGCCGCGCTGGCGCCGGCGCTTCGTCCGGCCGCCTGAAGCCGCGGGGCGTCAGGCGGGCCGCAGGGCCTCCAG
>JAHUZY010000016.1 GCA_019264505.1 Phenylobacterium sp.
GGCGCAGACCCAGTCGCTGCAGCAGCTGGGCGGCGGCCTTGTCGGCCTGGTCGCGGGTCATGGAGGTCAGGGCCGAGCCGCTCATGACGCCGGCGCTGGAGAACAGGCCCTTGGCCGAGGGCATGGCCATCAGGTGGCTGACCTTGGCCCCGCCGCCGGACTGGCCGATGATCATCACCCGGGCTGGATCGCCGCCGAAGGCCTCCACATTGCGGGCCACCCACTGGAGCGAGGCCACCAGATCGGCCATGCCGGCCGCGCCCGAGTCGGCGAACGGCCCTTCATCGCCCAGATAGAGATAGCCCAGCGAACTCAGCCGGTGGTTCACGGTGACCACCACGCAGTCGCCGAACCGGGCCAGCATTTCGCCGTCGCCGCCGGGATTGTTGCTGGACCCGCCATAGAAGCCGCCCCCGTGGAAGCGGACGATGACCGGGCGCTTGCGGTTGGCGTTGGCCTCCGGCGTCCAGAGATTGAGGACCAGGCAGTCCTCCCCCATGCCGCCGGGCTGCAGGTCATTGAGGATCAGGTCGGCATAGACGTGACGCCGGTTGCCCGGAATCTGCGGGGCGATGTTCCCATAGTCGAAGGCGTCCTGAACGCCCGCCCAGGGGGTGACTGGCTGAGGCGGCAGGAAGCGGTTGGAGCCCGAGGAGTCCGCGCCGTAGCGCAGCCCCTTGAACACCGCGACGCCGCCGGAGGAGACCCCGCGGACCTTGCCTTCGGCGGTCTCCACCACGGGGAAGAGCCGGTCTTCGGCGGCCAGGACAGGGCGCGCGGCGGCCAGGCCCAGCATGCCGGCGCCGGCGGCGATGAAGGTGCGGCGATCAGTGGTCATGGAAATCTCCTCGCGCTCAGCGGTGCAGGGTCCGACCCATCTGCTGGGTCTCATATCGGCTCATGAATTCGCGCTCAGCCGACCAGGGATCGGTCGCCAGGCGGGGCGGGACCTCGAACAGCAGAGTCGGCCGTTCGGTCAGGTCGTAGGGGCGCCAGTCGGGAATGGCGGCGTTGTTCGGGTCGCCGGTGCGGGCGAAGCTGAGCCAGGTCTCGGACATGGCCAGGGCCATGGCCCGGGTCTCTTTGCTCTCTGGTCCCGTCAGATGGGTGGCGGCGGCCACATTGTCGAAGACGAAGGGCAGATCCAGGGTGTGCTGGCTGATGTGCTTGCCGCCGTCGGCCGGGGATCGCCAGGTCAGCTGATAGAGGTAGGTGGGCGCAGCGCTCGCCCGGACCCGGGCTTCCGCCATCAGGGTCGCGTCGAGCACATAGCCGCGGGCCGAGGTGATCGTGAAGTAGAGCTCCGAGGGCGAGGCCTCGGGGCAGGTGGTCTGGAAGGTGGCGATCGCGGCCTCCACGTCGTCGGCCCCCACATGGCGGGCGAGGCGGCGGCGCAGCTCGGCCATGTCGAGATCGAAGGCGCCGTCCTCGTAGCCGAGCTGGTTGGAGAGCTCCGTCCGCGTGGTCCCCACCATCATCGGCAGGTCATTGGAGATGGCCGGCGCCTCGGGGTGGAAGGGGTGGGCGGTGAAGGCCAGGCCGTCCAGGACCGGCGAGAACCGCGAGCGGGTCTCCCGCATGACCCGCAACTGCGCCCGGGTCAGGGTCTCTACGGGGACGTCCAGGAGCTTACCGATGTCGCCCGGGGCGATCTCCAGCTGGGCCAGCAGGGCGTCGGTAAGCCGGGTCGCCTGGTCCGGCGTCTGGACGCGGAGGTGGGAGCCGCTCTGGACGATCCCCCGGGCGAACAGCCCTTTCGCGTCCGCGCCGGCATAGCAGAGGCTGACCTTTCGCCCGCCGCCGGACTGGCCAAACAGGGTGACGTTGTCGGGGTCACCGCCGAAGCTTGCAATATTCTCGCGGACCCAGTTCATTGCGGCGATCAGGTCGAGATAGCCAGCGTTGCCGGAGGCGGCGTAGGCCTCCCCCAGGCGGTCGCCGAGATAACAGTGGCCGTAGACGTTCAGACGGTGGTTGATGCTGACCACCACCACGTCGCCCCGCAGCGCCAGACGGGAGCCGTCATAGACCTTCTGCGAGGCCGAGCCGGCCTCGAAGCCGCCCCCATGGAACCACAGCATCACCGGGCGGCGCTGGTCTTCGGCCCCCGGGGTGAAGACGTTCACCCGCAGGCAGTCCTCGCTCATCGGCCCCTTGTCGGCGAGCATGCCGCGCATCTGTGGGCATTGGTCGCCGAATGCCAGGGCGTCCTGAATCCCGGTCCAGGGCGTCACCGGCTGGGGCGGCCGGAACCGGTTGGGCCCAGACGTGTCCGCGCCATAGCGCATGCCCTTGAAGACGCTGACGCCGCCGGTGCGACGTCCCCGGACCTTGCC
Organism: Phenylobacterium sp.; assembly: GCA_019264505.1. Taxonomy (GTDB): domain Bacteria; phylum Pseudomonadota; class Alphaproteobacteria; order Caulobacterales; family Caulobacteraceae; genus Phenylobacterium. The sequence continues at coordinate 2,337 of JAHUZY010000016.1, forward strand.
TTGAGCGGTTTCGACGACAACCGTGGTCTCGACGGCGTCGGGGGCGGAGGTGGCGTTCATGCGGTCATGTCCTGTCAGGGCTCTAGCGGCGGATCAGGTCGATCAGGGTGCGGCTGTCGGCCAGGTCTTCGAGGCCGCGGACGGCGGCGACCACCGCCTCGGCGCGGGCCTCGCCGAGGCCTGGCGTCATCAGGTCCATGGCCTTGGCCTCCACATCGGCCGGGCTCATGGGATGGGAGGGGAAGCCCAGGACGTGGGGCACGTAGGCGGTTTCCTCACGGCCATCGGTCAGCTGGACGGTCACCCGGGCTGACTCGGTGCGGGGCTGACCTGGGGCCGCCTCCTGGTCAGGGTCGTGAGAGATCTCCACCCGGCGCATCAGGTCGCTCACCTGCGGATCCTGCGCCATCCGGGTCAGGCTCTGGGCGGCGACGAAGTCGAGGCGGCGGTCGATCAGGATGATGGCGGCCAGGTAGCGCAGATTCAGGGCCGGCATGGCCGCATCACGGAACGCTTCCCAGCGGCCGGGCATCTCGATCCGCACCGCCTGCACCTGGGATGAATTGATCCGCGGCAGGAGGGAGAGCAGCGCCTCCACGGCCGGCTGGGTCGGCCCGCCGACCGGAAAGCGCTTGAACGCCGTCAACGGCAGTTCCGAGCGCGCGCCCAGCTCGGCGATCAGATAGGCGCGGTCCCCATCCCCGTCGCGGAACAGGGCCGAGCGCATCCAGCCGCCGGGGTGATCTAGGGCGCCCCGCACCCCCCGGAACCCGGCCTGCGCCATCAAGGCGGCGTGCAGCCCGTCCCGCGCGCCCATGCCGGCGAAGACGAACGCCTTTTCGAT
>JAHUZY010000073.1 GCA_019264505.1 Phenylobacterium sp.
GCCCGACCCTGGAGCCCGACGAACTGCTGCGCCTGATCGATGCCCTGAGCCCGGCCAACGAGGCCGGCCGCCTGACGCTCTATGGGCGGTTCGGTCACGACAAGATCGCTGATCGCCTGCCGCGCCTGATGCAGGCCACCAAGGCCGGCGGCCGCAACGTCGTCTGGGCCATCGATCCGATGCACGGCAACACCCTGACCGCGGCCAACGGCTACAAGACCCGCCCCTTCGACCGCATCCTGTCGGAGGTGAAGTCCTTCGTGGAGATCGCCAAGGCCGAGGGGGTGCACCCCGGCGGCGTGCATCTGGAGATGACCGGCCAGAACGTCACCGAATGCCTGGGCGGGGCCCGGGCCCTGACGGAAGGCGACCTGGCCGACCGCTACCATACCCACTGCGATCCACGGCTGAACGGCGAGCAGGCCCTGGAGCTGGCCTTCCTGGTGGCTGAAAAGCTCAAGGAAGACCGGATTGACATGGCCCGCCGCGTCGCGGTCTAGCCTCCACGGTCCGTCAGGTCAGGCCTGGCGGACGAACCTCTCCCGGCGCCGGACCTGGTCCGCGCCGCTGTCTGGCTGGTGATCCCATGACCCGCCCTGTAAGCCCGGAGTCCTCCACGGCGTCCGGGCGTCATCTGCTGGTCCGTCAGGACCTGCGGCGGCTGCTGACGCTGTCGGGGCCGGTGGTGCTCGCGCGCCTGGGCATCATGACCATGGGCCTGATGGACGCCATCGTCGTGGGGCGCTACTCGGCCGTCGAGCTCGGCTTCCACGCCATGGCCTGGGCGCCGACCTCGGTGATCCTGACCATGGCCATTGGCCTGCTGACCGGGGTGCAGGTGATGACCGCCCGGGCCGTGGGCGAGGGGCGTCGGCATGAGAGCGGCGCGGTGCTGCGTCGAGGCCTGGTCTATGGCTCATGGATCGGCCTCGCCGCCATGCTGGTCCTCATCGCCGTGGCGCCCTGGGGCCTGTCGCGGATCGGGCTGGAGCCCAGCCTGGCGGCGGGGTCCGTCGGCCCGGTGATCATCTTCGCCCTTTCCCTGCCGACCTATGTGGTGGCCTGTGCGGCCAGCTTCTGGCTGGAGGGGCTGTCGCGGCCGGGACCGGCCATGATCATCATGTGGCTCGCCAATGTGGTGAACCTGCTGTTCCTGTTGCTGCTGGTTCCGGGGGCGTTCGGCCTGCCGGCCCTGGGCGCCGTGGGCGCGGCCTGGGCCACCTTCGCCGCCCGGGCCTTCCTGGTGGCGGGCCTGCTGGTCTATATCGCCCGCATGGCCGAGGCCCGCGAGCTCGGGGTATTCGCCAAACCGGCCCGTGACCGTCTGGCCGAGGCCGAACAGCGCAAGATCGGCTATGGGGCCGGCGCCTCTAACTTCTTCGAGGTCGCGGCCTTCGCCTCCCTCAATGTGGTGGCCGGCTGGATCGGAACCCTGGCCCTGGCGGCCTGGACGGTGGTGCTCAACGTCATCTCCATGGTCTTCATGGCGCCGCTGGGCCTGGCCGCAGCGACCGCCGTCCTGGTCAGCAGCGCCTATGGCGGCCGCGACCGGGCCGGCGTGATCCGCGCCGCCCTGGTCGGGTTCGGCGTTACAGCCGTCTTCGGGGTCGTCGTGTCGTTCATCATCTGGCCCGCCGCGCCCTGGATCGCCGCGGCCTACACCACCGATCCGCAGGTGATCGCCGTGGCCGCCGCGGCGCTCGCCCTGTCATGTCTGTTCCTGCTGGCTGACGGCCTGCAGGTGGTCATCGCCCAGGCCCTGAGGGCCCGGGGTGACGTGTGGATGCCGACCATCACCCACCTGACCAGCTATGTGGTGATCATGATGCCGCTGGCCTGGTGGCTCGCCCTGCCCATGGGGATGGGCGTCACCGGCCTCGTCTGGGCGGTGATCCTGGCCAGCCTGGTCTCAGTGGGCCTGCTCTCGGCGCGCTTCTGGCGGCTGTCGCTGCATCCGCTCTAGACGGGGAGGCGGACCGGCGGCTCAGGCGCCGAGGATCCAGCCTTCTTCCCGCTCGGCCTCGGCCAGGGCGGCCTCGTCCAGGCCCTTGGGCGCGGCGAACAGCTCCGACAGCTTTCCGGCCTCGTCCAGCTTGGCGAAGTGCTCGGCGGTCTCGCGCACCTGTACCAGATCCTTGACCTCGCCCGGCTGCGCCTTGATTTTCAGGAGCGAGGGATAGACCTCGGCCACCACCACCTCGACGCCGTCGAGATCGGCGGGTTTCAGGGCGCCAAAGCCCATCTCCAGCGGCCAGACGCGCAGGGCCTCGCCCCGGGCGATCTTCAGGCGCTTCACCGCCGGGATGCCCAGCAGGGCCTGACCGCCGACCGAGCCGTTGTAATAGAGCTTCCAGATCGAGGCCGCGCCCTTGGCCGCCTCATCGGCGCGGCGGAATTCCGGCAGATCATCAGGTCCGTGCGCCCGGGTGCGCTTGGGCTGCAGGGTGGTGAGCGCGTCCTTGGGCGGGCAGCCCCAGAAGGGGAAGGGGCCGCCGGTCAGCCGCCGGTTCAGCTCCGAGCCGACGCCGAAGCGGTTATTGGTGTTGTCGGCCTTGTCCTTGACCATCTTGTCGATCTGATCCCAGACCGCCCGCCAGGGGGGATCGCCGGTCAGGTTGAGGCCCGCGGCGAAGCCGCGCGGGAAACCTAAGGGGAAGTCGAAGCCGAGCAGGGCCCGCTCGCCGCGCTTTTTCAGGTCATCCAGGATCACGCCCAGCAGCTTCTCGGCCTCGCCGCGGGTGGCGGGATTATGGGACTCAAAGGACATGCGGAATCGCACGTCGCGCTTCAGCACCCCGATCCAGACGGAGTCCGTCCCGGTGCCCGGCTTGGCCGCCGCGCTCCAGTCAACAATCAGGTAGGCGCTGAAGAGGCGCGACACGGCAAGGCTCCGGACGGAAGGGGGGAGAAGCGTCGTTTGTAACCCCTCAGCCTGGCGCGGCCAATGGCATGTCGTTCACAAGACACACAAGATGGCTATGGTGCGCTTTCGTTCGTCCCCGGAGATTCCCGATGAGAGCTGTCCTGTTCGCCGCCGCCCTGGCCTCCACCCTGGCGCTTGCCGCCTGCGGACAATCGTCCGAAACCTCGGGCGCAAGTGCGGACGCCAGCGCAGTGGAAGCGGTTCCCACCGGCCCTGAGCTGAGCGGCGTCGGCGTGATCGCCAGCCTTGATGGCCGCACCCTGGCCATCGACCACGAGGGTGTGGAGGGCGGTCAGGCCGCCGGCCGTCAGGAGTTCCGCGCCTATGCCACCGTCCTGGCCGAAGCCCCGCTGGAGCCGGGCTCGCGGGTCAGCTTCAAGTATCAGGACGCCGAGCCCCTGCCGGTGCTGACCGAGCTCACCGCCCGCTAGGTCGACGGTCCCCTCCGACCTGGGATGGTGGCGCCCGCCTGGCGGATCATGCTAGGCGGCCCCCGGCCCATGGAGGTGATATGAGCGAGTCCCTGCGAGGCGGCGTCATCGGCGCCGGCGTCTTCGGCGCCTATCATGCGCGACAGTATGCGCGACTGCCGGGCGTGGATCTGGCGGCGGTCTATGACCCCCACCCTGAACGGGCGGCGGCCCTGGCCATGCCGCTCGGGGGCCGGGCGTTCGCCACCCTGGAAGAGTTTCTCGAAGCGGTCGATGTGGTCACCGTGGCTTCGCCGGCCGCCTGGCACGCCGAACAGGCGCTTGCCGCGGTGAAGGCGGGCAAACCCGTCTATATCGAAAAGCCGATCGCGACGGACGTGGCCAAGGCCGACGCGGTGGCCCAGGAGGCCGCACGGCGGAACCTGGTGGTCGCCTGCGGGCACCAGGAGCGCGTGCTCTTCCAGGTCATGGGATTGTTCGACATTCCCGCCCAGCCCCTGCGGCTGGAGGCTGTCCGGCACGGCACGGCCTCGGATCGCAGTCTGGATGTGTCTGTCGTCCTGGACCTGATGATCCATGACCTGGATCTGGCGCTCGCCCTGTCGAAGGCTGATCCGGTGACCGCCGAAGGGGAGGGGGCGATCCTGCGCTCGGACTCCTGGGACGTGGCCCGCAGCGAGGTGACCTTCGACGACGGCTTCACCGCCCTGTTCGACGTCTCCCGCGTCGCCGAGGCGCGGCGACGGACCATGAAGCTGGTCTATCCCTCTGGCGAGCTGGAGATAGACTTCCTGACCCGCGAGTTCCGCAACACCACAGGCTTCCCCCTGAACGCCGACTTTGCCGAAACGCCGGCCGCCAAGGACACCCTGGGCGCCAGCATCGAGGCCTTCCTGGCCGCCGTGCGGGGCGAGGCGCCCCGTCCCATCGTCACCGCCGCCGAGGCGATCGCGGCCCTCGACCTGGCTCTGGCGGTCGAACAGGGTCTCGCCGCCGGCGCCTGATCCGACACCCTGATCGCGTTAAAAATGCGACGCGGTCGCAACAATTGACTTGCCATCTCCCTCGCCCTTGAGGCAGCAATGCGACTGCGAAGCGGTCGCATAATGCGGCCGTTATGGGGGATAAGATGCGGCATATTCTGATGATCTCGGCGGCCCTGACCGCCCTGGCTTCGGGCGCTCAGGCTCAGGACGCCGAGGTGCGCGAAGTGGTGGTCACAGGCCGCGCCCAGCAGCTCTACCGCACCCAGGAGGCGCAGGCCGGTCGTCTGCCGACCCCGCCGCTGGCGTCCAGCCAGGCGGTCCAGGTCATTAACGCCGAGCTCATCGCCGACCAGGGCGCCCGCGACGCCCAGGACCTCTATCGCAGCATTTCAGGCGTCAGCTTCTTCTCCTATGCCGGGGTCACGGCCCGCGGGTTCCGTCAGGAGGAGATCTTCTTCGATGGCCTGCGCGGCGATCCCTATGCCGGCTTCTCCGTGCCCCAGCTGTTCAACGTGGAGCGGGTGGAGTTCCTCAAAGGGCCGGCTGGCATGCTCTATGGCCCCGGCGCGCCGGGCGGCCTGTTCAACTATGTGACCAAGAAGCCCGATGAGGCGTTCTCCGCCCGGGTCGCCGGTGTAGTGGGGACCGAGGCGCGCTACGGCGCTTCGGCCGAGGTCACCGGCGCCTTGCCAGTTCAGGGCGTCTCGGGGCGCCTGGGCGTCTTCTACGAAGAACAGAACACTGCACGGGTGAACGCCCGCTCCGAAATCCTGATCTTGGATGGCGGACTGAAGCTGGACCTGCCCCTGGGCGAGCTGAACCTCCAGGCGACCCACTATGACCAGAACCTTCCGGGCAACCGGCTCCGCGGCGTGCCAACGGACAATCTGGGACGGTTCCTGACCGACCGGCGCTGGAACCACAACGAGCCCGGCGATTTCCTGCGGCTCGAGGCCAATGTGCTCCAGGCGAGCTGGGTGGCGCAGGTCAACGACTCCCTGACCCTGAATGCGGCGGTCCGTTACACCGAAGGACTGGAAACCCAGAAATATCACGAGCCGTTCGGGCTGCGGGACACCAACGGCGATGGCGTCTTCGACACCTCCCTGCGGCAGTACCGCGATCAGATCCGCGACCAGTCCAACTGGTCGGCTGGCGCCAATCTAATCTGGACCTTCGACCTGGCCGGCGTGGAGAGCCGCCTTCTGGCCGGCGCGGACTGGTTCACCAACGAGCTCGCCTTCGAAAGCCGCGGCGTCAACGGAACCTTGGCGGTGAGCGCCACGGCGCCGACGCCGCTGAGCCTCTTCAACCCGGTCTATGGGGTGACCCCCATCAGCAGCTATCGGCTTCCGGCCTACACCCTCTCGCTCACCGAGTCGGATCGGGCGGGCGGCTATCTGCTCTATGAGGCCACGGTCGGAAACCTGATCGGGACCGTGGGCGCCCGCTATGACAGTTTCGAGGACGTATCCGGCGCGGCGTCCTTCGAAGATGACGCCCTGACCTGGCGGGCGGGTCTGGTCTACCGCGTCCGGCCCGATGTCTCAATCTATGGCCAGTGGGCGCAGAGTTTCGAACCCCAGGGCGCCAGCAGCCAGACGCCGCTGGCGGGCGGTCCCTTCGCGCCCACCGAGGGCGAGATGTTCGAGGCGGGCCTGAAGAGCGAGCTGATGGGTGGTCGGCTGCAGGGCTCGGCGGCGGTCTATCACATCACCCGGACCAATATTCTGCAGGCCGATCCCCGCGGGGATGTGGGGGGCGACGGGACCAACGACCTGCTCGCCTTCGGCGAAATCACCAGCAAGGGGGCGGAGTTCGACCTGGCCGCCGACATTACCGCCGACTGGGTGCTGACGGCCTCCTACGCCTATAACGACACCCGCATCACCGCCGACAATGGGCGCACGGCGATCACCAACAGCGTCGGCGACCGCTTCGCCAACGCTCCGGAGCACACGGTCGGCTTCTGGACCCGCTACCAGTTCCCGGACCTCGGCCTCGCTGTGGCCCTGGGCGGCGACTATGTGGATGTCCGCCGCTCCATGTCCGACCAGAAGGTGCGGCCCTACCTCGTCTTCGACGCCTCGATCATCTACACCCGCGGCCCCTGGCGCGCCCTGGTGCGGATCGACAACCTGACCGACGAGGTCTACGCCGCCTCGGGCTTCATCGACCGCACCGGCCACTTCCCCGGTGATCCCCGGTCGGTCTTCCTTGAACTCTCCCGGCGATGGTAGCCCTGGACGCCCAAGGGAAGGGTCTGGGTCGGACGAAGCCCCGGAAGAAGGCGGCTCGGATCTGGTGGGAGGTTCACCAGTGGGCCGGGCTCAAGTTCTCGATCCTCTTGAGCTTCATCCTGCTCACCGGGACCCTGGCGACCCTGAGCCATGAGATCGACTGGCTGCTGCGTCCGGCCATGCGGGTCGACCCCGCTTCCGTCGGCTCCGAGGTCAACTGGGCGGCCGTCGCCCGGACGGCGGCGACCGAGGCCGGGGAGGGGCGGGTCATCAGCCTGGAAGGCCCGGTGGACCCCTGGTTCGCCGCCGCCGCCATCCTCGAGGCGCCGGACGGGGGTCTGTCCTTTGTCTACGCCCATCCCGCGACCGGCGAGTTCCAGGGGACCGGACACTGGGTCAGCGCCCAGCGCATCCTGCGCAACATGCATCGGCACCTGATGATGCCGATTCCCATCGGCGTGCCGATCGTGACCTCTCTCTCCTTCCTGCTGGCGGTCAGCCTCGTCACCTCCTTCGTGGTCTACAAGAAATGGTGGCGGGGTTTTCTGAAGCCCATACGCCTCAACGACCTTCGAACCGCCATGGGCGACTTCCACCGCCTGGCCGGCCTGTGGAGCCTGTGGTTCGTCCTGCTGATGATCCTGACCGGCCTCTGGTACATGGCCGAGGAGATGGCCTTTCCCGCGCCCCCTGCGCCGTCCGCCAAGGTGGAGCCGGCCTCAGAGAGCGTCCAGGCCCTGGCCAACCGCCTGGGGGATACGGTGGCGGCGGCCAAGGTCGCCAATCCAGACCTGCGCCTGGAGCGCATTCTGTTTCCCACCGAAAAGTCCGGCGCCTTCGTCCTGCACGGTCAGGACGATGCGATCCTGGTGAGGTCCCGGGCCAACGCAATCTGGACCGAGGCGGAGACCGGCCAGGTCCTGCTTGTCAATGATGGTCGTGACTTGAACCTGCATCAGCGGATCTCGGAGGCCGCCGACCCCCTGCATTTCGGAACCTGGGGTGGGCTCGCCACAAAGCTGATCTGGTTCGTCTTTGGCCTGGCGCTCACGGGCCTGTCGGTGTCCGGCGTGGCCATCTACGCCCTGCGTCTGATGCGGGCCGAGCGGCGGCCGGCCGGTTGGGGTCCGGCCCTGGCGGTCAGCTGGCGGGGCATGGGGGTCTGGCGCTGGCCCGCCGTCATCCTGGTCGTCATCGGATTTCTGCTCATCCCGACGGTGTTTCTGCAAGGCTAGGGTTTCAGGCCCGCCCTGCCGCCCCTAGCTTGCAGCGACAGCCCGCAGGAGCGCCCCATGACCAACGCCTATGATTTCGCCTTCCAAGCCATCGACGGGGCCGACCTGCCCCTGACGACGTTCCGGGACAAGGTGGTCCTGGTGGTCAACACCGCCTCGAAATGCGGTCTGACGCCTCAGTACGAAGGGCTGGAAAAGCTCTATGCCGAGTATCGCGATCAGGGCCTGGTGGTGCTGGGCGTCCCCTCCAACCAGTTCGCCGGCCAGGAGCCGGGGACCGAGGCCGAGATCGCCGCCTTCTGCGCCACCACCTATGGCGTCGACTTTCCCCTGACCGCCAAGACCGATGTGAAGGGGGAAGGCGCCCACCCCTTCTATCAGTGGGCCAAGGCCGAGCTGGGGGAGTCCGCCGACCCGGCCTGGAACTTCCACAAGATCCTGGTGGGCAAGGATGGCGGACTGATCCGCGCCTTTGGTCCGCGCACCGACCCGATGGACGCCGAGGTTGTCGGCGCCGTGAAGGCGGCGCTCTAGACATCTGCGGGGACAGGTTCGCCTGTCCCCGTTCTTCCAACCCCATGAAAGTTCATCCCCCCGTCGCAGGGCTGTCATCGCCCGGGTCCAGAGCGGCGCCGTCGAGAACGCTCGACATGGAATCGGGGATAAACAATGCACTATTCGGGTCTGAAGCGCAGACTGTACGCTACCGTCGCAATCACCATGGCAATCGGCGCCCTCGGCGGGCAGGCCCATGCCGAGGATGGCGCCACCGTTGATGAGCTGATCGTCACTGGCACCCGCGAGGTCGGGCGCACCCAGTTCACAACCCTCGCGCCGGTGGACGTCCTGTCGGAGGAGATGATCCAGGCCTCGGCCACCGCCCAGCTGGGCGAGAACCTGGCCCAGCAGATCCCGTCCTTCATCGTGCAGCGCCTGCCGACCTCCGATGGCCTGCAGTTTGTCCGCCCGGCGACCCTGCGCAGCCTGTCGCCGGACCAGACCCTGGTGCTGGTCAACGGCAAGCGCTTCCACCGCTCGGCCTTTCTGGGCTCGCGCGGCGCCCAGTCGGCGGACCTGGCCCAGATCCCCTCCTATGCGGTGAAGCGGATCGAGGTTCTGCGGGACGGCGCCTCGGCCCAGTATGGTTCTGACGCCATCGCTGGCGTGATCAACGTCATCCTCAATGACCAGCCGGGCGTGCGCGGCTTCGCCCAGGCCGGCCAGTTCGCCGAAGGCGACGGCGTCACCTATCGGGCCGGCGTGCAGGCCGGCGTCGAGATCGGCTCGGCCAACTTCAACCTGACCGCCGAATGGTCGGACGCCGAGGCCACCTCGCGCACCCGTCAGCGGCAGGACGCCATCGATTTCCAGGCGGCCAACCCATCCCTGAAGGTCCCCAATCCCGTGCAGCGTTGGGGCAATCCCGACCTGGAGACCCGGGCGCTCGGCCTGAACACGGTGGTCGACACCGGCGACGCCGGCGAGCTCTACGGCTTTGTCACCTATACCGAGACCGAGGGCGTCAACGACATCAACTGGCGCAACCCGGCGACCAATCCCGGCATCTATCGTACGACGACCGTCTTCCCGGGCTTTGACCTGCGCAGCATCTATCCGGCCGGCTTCACCCCGATCGAGGGCGTCGAGTCCAAGGACTATCAGACCCTGGCGGGCTTCCGTGACGTGGTGGGCGACTTCACCTGGGACCTGAGCGCGTCTTACGGGCGCAACGACACCGCCTTCTTCCTCAACAACACCATCAACGCCTCGCTTGGTCCGGCAAGCCCCACCGACTTCGACCTCGGCCGGCTGGTGCAGTCGGAGTTCAACCTGAACGCCGACGCCGTCTATCGGATGGACGTGGCCGCCCTGGCCGCGCCGCTGAACATCGCGTTCGGCGCCGAGCGTCGGGTTGAGACCTACGCCATCCGCGCCGGTGATCCGGAGTCCTACGCCGTCGGCCCCGGCGCGGCCTTTGGCCTGGCGCCGGCTTCCAACGGCTTCCCCGGCTTCAGCGACATCCAGGCCGGCGAGTGGGACCAGGAGAGCTACGCCGCCTATGTGGATATCGAAGCCCAGCTGACGGAGGCCTGGAGCCTCGGCGGCGCCCTTCGCTATGAGGACTTCTCGGAGTTCGGCGACACGGTGAACGGCAAGATCGCCAGCCGCTACGCCATCACCGACAACCTCGCCATCCGCGGCGCCTGGTCCAGCGGCTTCCGCGCGCCCACCCCTGGCCAGCTGAACTCCACCAGCACCTCGCAAGGCCTGGACACGGTGACCCTGCAGCTCTTCACCTCGGGGCGGCTGTCGCCGACCAATCCGGTGGCCGCCTTCCTGGGCGCCGAGCCCCTGGAGCCGGAAACCTCCGAGACCCTCACCGCGGGTCTCACCTGGCGCACCGATTACGGCTTCTCCGGCTCCATCGACGCCTATCAGATCGACGTCAGCGACCGGTTCTCGTCCTCGGCCGGGATCACCGTCACCCCGGCCATCCGCGCCCAGCTGGTGGCGGCCGGCGTGCCCGGCGCCTCGGCCTTCACCCGCATCAACTGGTTCGCCAACGACTTCGACACCCGCACCCGCGGCGTCGATGTGGTGGGCGCCTATGACCGCGACCTGGGTCCTGGCCGGCTCAATCTGACGGCGGCCTACAATTACAATCAGACCGAGGTCACCGCGGGCTCCATCGCCGCCAACCCGACCCAGCAGCGCCTGTTCGAGGAATCCCGGCCGCAGCACAATGCGACCGCCTCGGCCACCTATGGCTTCGGGCCCTTCGAGGTCCTGGGCCGCATGCGCTACTACGGCTCCTGGACGGACTCCACCGGCAACGCCACTGGCGACATCTTCCAGGACTTCGGGGCGATGACCTTCTTCGACCTGGCGCTCAGCTACGCCCCGTCGGAGCACGTCTCCATCCGGATCGGGGCAGAGAACGTCCTCGACTCCTATCCGGACGAGGCGGTCTTCCAGGCCAGCCGCGGGCTCGTCTACTCGCGGAACTCGCCCTACGACACCAATGGGGCGATGTACTATCTGCGCCTCGACACCAGCTTCTAAGGGCGCTCAGCCATGACGAAACTTACCCGCCGGGGCGTGGTCGGCGCAGGTCTGGCTCTGGGCGCAGGCTCACAGGCCTTGGCCGCCGCGTCTCCTGCGGGGGGGATCGTCCTGGCCGCTGACGAGACGTACTGGGCGGGGATCGCCGCCCAGTACGATCTCGCCGACGACGTCATCCAGCTTGAAAACGGAAACTGGGGGGTCATGGCGCGGCCCGTCCTGGCCGCCTATGAGCGCCACCAGGCGATGGTCAATCGCCGCAACTCCTACTATTCGCGCCGGGACTACGGGGGCGACCTGGCCAGGATCCGCGCCCGGGTGGCCGCCAATCTGGGCGTGGAGCCCGACGAGATCGCCTTCACTCGCGGGGCCACCGAGGCCCTGCAGGCCCTGATCGGCGGCTACAACCGGCTGGGGCCCGGCGATCAGGTGCTGATCGCCGATCTCGACTACGACTCCATGCAGAGCGCCATGGCGTGGCTGAAGGATCGCCGAGGCGCAGAGCTGGTCGCGATCAGCCTGCCTGAGCCGGCCACGGAAGCGGGTCTGGTGGAGGCCTATGCCCAGGCGCTGGAGGCTCATCCCCGGGTCCGGCTGATGCTGCTGACCCAGGTGAGCCATCGCAACGGCCTGCATCTGCCGGTGGCCCAGATCACCGCCCTGGCCAGAGCGCGGAACGTGGATGTCATCCTGGATTCCGCCCACGCCTGGGGGCAGGTGGGAACCAACCTGCGCGACCTCGGCGCGGACTTCGTCGGGCTGAACGGCCACAAGTGGATCGGCGCCCCCATCGGGGTTGGCGTCCTCTATATCGCCAAGGCCCGCATCGCCGATATCGACCCCTTCATGGGCGCAGACGACTACGCCGCCAGCGACGTGCGGCTGCGAGTCCATACAGGCACCGCCAACATGGCCGCCTATCTGGCCATGGAGGACGCGCTCAACTTCCACGAGGCTATTGGGACGTCGGCCAAGGCCGCGCGCCTGACCTATCTCCGCCGCCGTTGGACCGAACCCCTGCGCGAGGTTCCAGGCGTGCAGATCCTGACGCCAGAGGATGACCGCCTGGGCTCGGCGCTGGGGGCGTTTCGGCTGATCGGCCGGACGACTCCGGCGGAGAACGCCGACCTCGCGCGGGCGCTGCTGGAGCGCTTCGGCATCTTCACCGTCGCCCGGCATGGCCTGGCCAGCGGGTCCTGCGTGCGGGCCACGGTCAGCCTGTTCACGAAGCCCGCCGAGGCCGACCGCCTGGCCCAGGCCCTGACGGAACTGGGCGGCGCCTGAAATCGCGGGCGGTCCTTGGCGACTCCCTGGGCGAGGGATAGGCAGGGCCCCTGGGTTTGAAGCAACTTCGAGGCGACATGCGGCGTCTGGGCCTGATCGGCGGCATGAGCGCCGAGAGCACCACCACCTATTACCAACTGCTCAATCAGGGGGTTCGCGCCCGGCTGGGCGGGCTGCATTCGGCCGAGCTTTTGCTGTGGTCGGTGGACTTCGCGCCCATCGCCCAGATGCAGGCGGCCGGTGAGTGGGGCCGCGCCGGGGCGCAACTGGCCCAGGCCGCCCACGTGCTGGAGCGGGCCGGCGCAGAGGCGGTGCTGATCTGCGCCAACACCATGCACCTGGTGGCCGACCAGGTCGCAGCCGCCATCTCCGTGCCTCTGATCCACATCGGTGACGCCACCGCCGGCGCTCTGGTGGACCAGGGGGTCAAGCGGCCGCTGCTGCTGGCCACCCGCTTCACCATGGAAGAGAGCTTCTACCGCGAGCGACTGGAGGCGTTCGGTCTGGCGCCGATGATCCCCGGGGAGGGCGCCCGCGAGCGGCTGCACGCCATCATCTATGACGAGCTGTGCCAGGGGGTGATCGATGTGGTGTCCCGGACGGCGGTCATGGCCATGATCGAGCGGGGCCGGGCCGATGGCGCAGACAGCGTCATCTTCGGCTGCACCGAACTTGGCCTTCTGCTGGAGCCCGACTCGGTGGGGCTGCCTGTGGTGGATTCGGCCCTGGCCCACGTCACTGCGGCGCTCGACTTCGCCCTGGCGGCCGCCTGATCAGTCGCGCCGGCGGCCCTTGTCAGCCTCGGCGTTGATGTACTCCTCGAAGCCGCTGGCCTTCACCGCCCGGTCTTCCAGCCGCGCGGGGCTAGGCGCCCCAGGCGGCGGCTCGTTCGGGGCGAAGGTCACCCCGGGCCCTGAGGCTGGCGGCGCACTGACGCCGTAGGGGCTGGGCTGATCCCAGGGCGCGGGACCGCCCTTTCGGGCTTCATAGTCGGCCCGCTCGGCGTCGCTGACGACTCCGTCGCGATTGGCGTCGGCCGGATTGTGCAGCCGCAGGGTCTGGGCCTGGGCGCCGCCGGCGACGAGAAGGGCGATCAGGGGCAGGGGCCAAAGAACTCGCATGACGGGCGTCCCTCTTACTGGAAGTCGCCCCAATCATCGGCGCTGCGGCCAGCCGGGACAAGACCTCAGGGCAGGGCGACGACGCCGAACAGGTG
>JAHUZY010000195.1 GCA_019264505.1 Phenylobacterium sp.
CCCTCGATCCGGTCACGGGGGTCAGACGACTCGCCGACCCGGGCGTAGACGGGGGCCTGAGTCTGTTCCGGCGTGATCTCGTGGGCGCTGGCCAGCATGCGGCTGGGCGCCGGGTCGCGGCCGAAGCGATAGAAGACATGCACGCCCACCTGGGTCACCCGGGTGAGGCGCGGGCCCCACGAGGGCGCCACAGCAGTGGTGTGGAAGTGGGTCGAGCGGCCGACCTCGGCCATCACTTCGCCCGACAGGGCCTTGTGGGCGACCCGCTCGGCGCGACGCCAGGCGGCCGGTTCGACCCGCGCGCGCATGGCGCCGTTGCAGGCGAAGCTGAACTGGCAGACCCGGCTGTTGGCGCCCTGGAACACGACGCCGCAGACCGTCTTCGGGAAGGCCGGATGCCGCACGCGGTTCAGCACCACCTGGGCCACCGCCGCCTGCCCAGCCGGGGTCTCGCCGCGGGCCTCGTAATAGACGGCCTGGGTCAGGCACTCCATGTCGCGGGAGGCTTCGAGCGCCCCGCCGAGGCGGAACGGCGCGGCCGGAATCGGCGTTGGATTGAGGCTGGCCCTCAGAAGCGGCGGTTGGCCCGAGGCCCCTGCCCCGCGCTCCAGGCGGGCGACCAGGATCGCGCTCTGACGGTCACGCTCGGCGGCGCCGGCCACCGTGAAGGGGTCGTGGCGGCGGGCGATGCGCAGAACGCCAGGGTCCATCCGCGCCGCAGCATCCTGCAACGCCTGTTCGGAATATCCATCGGCCGCGCCCGCCGCCAGACGGGCGGCTCTTGCGTGATCCGAAGCTGCGCCGGCCATGCCGCCGGCCATATAGGCGCCACCAAGCGCCAGTCCGACCGTGGAGCCGAGAACGGCGGCAGCGGTCAGGGCACGCCAATCGGCGCGCACCCATTTATCATTTGGCAAAACGTCCTGTCCTGTGCGGCGAGGGCGCATCGCCCCCCGACATCATCGCTCAGAGAAGTCCCGCCTCACTGCGGGTGAAATCTCGAAAACGAAGCCCGTCCGCACTGCTTCAATGGACGGGTCTTACGACAAAGTGGCCCGCCTTATGACGGGTCCATGAAGGATTCGCAAGGCGATATTGCGCCGCACCGTAGCTCCACCTTGAGACCACCGATGGCGACTCTGGGAACCTTGGCCGTTGCCGGCCGTTCTGAGCGAACAACTCTCGGAGATTCTGACATGGCTAAGGTCCTTGGCGTCTGTGCGATTTCGGCGGCGCTTCTACTGGCTGCCTGTGGCCACAATGTGGAGCAGCGGGCAGCGACCGGCGCCGTCGCGGGCGCGGTCGTCGGCGGGCCAGTGGGCGCTGCGGCGGGCGCGGCGGTCGGGACGGCCGTCAGCAAAAGCGTCGATAAATAGAACGCTCCGACTGACCCTAGTCCGTCTGGATCATGCCGCGTCCCAGCGGCGGGCCTATCTCCAGCCCCGCAAGGCTGGAGAAGAATCGATGCGCCATCTGCTGATCTCCCTGGTCGTGCTGGCCGCCGCCTATGCGGTGGCGGTCAGCGGCGGCGGGCTCTTCTGAGTGCGGCCCCAGGTTGGGCGTCATCTTGACACACACCCCTGGCTTGCGGCCATTGGCCGAAAACCAAGGGGGAACACTCAGTGCGGCGTATTCGTAGCTCGCTCCTGGCGAGCGCATTCGGCCTATCGTTCATGGCCGCCGGTTCGGCCAACGCCATCGTACCCAATGATAGCCTGCTCACCGTCGGCCCGGACGGGGCCGTCGATGAGACGAGGGTCCGCGACTCAACAGGCGTGACCGGCGTCGGCGTCGTCTTCTTCACCTCTCCCAGTGGTCAGAGCATCTGCACCACCAGCCTGATCAATCCGCGCACCGTCCTCCTGGCGGCCCATTGCATCAACCGCACCCCAGACACGCCGAGGGGCGCCACCCATCATGCGGCGGTCAGCTTCCTTGACGACGCCCTGCCGGGCGTCGGGGCCTGGTTCCGCAGCGGCGAGAGCCAGCCGGGCCTGGCCACCTACGAAGTCCTCGACTTCATCTATGATCCCCGCTCGACCGCCCTGCCCGATGACTCCGGGGCCTACAAGCAGGCCGACGTCGCCCTGGGCGCGCTGGACACACCGGCCATCGGCGTGCCGAACTGGAAGCTGCTGTTCTCGCCACTGCCCGGCCCCACTGAGGTGGTGTTCACAGGCTATGGGAACACCGGCTCGGGCACGACCGGCGCCAATCGGGACGAAGGCCTCTATCGGCGCACGGTGACCAACACCCTGGACGTCCTGGCCTCGCCCCTGGATATCGCCCAGGCCATCTATCTGCTCAGCGGGGTCATCGTCCCCGACACCTTCGACACCTTCACATCCGACGTCTACATCTACGACTTCGACAACCCGTCGGGCGTGCGCATCGGGCAGGACGGCAAGCCGTACGCCAACCTGGGCGGAGCCGCGACGGCTCGGGAAGGCAGCGTCGCGCCTGGAGATTCCGGAGGGCCGCTCATCGTGCCGGGGCTGGGCGATGGGCGTGTCGTAGCCGGCGTGGTGTCCGGCGGCCTGTTCTATCCCAATGACAGCGTCGACGTGACCTATGGCCAGCTCGGCTTCTACCAGCCGCTGTCCAACTACTGGGACTGGATCGTCGACAACAATTTCTACCGCTATGTCGGCGCGCGGGCCGGAGACGGGAACTGGCATGACGCCCGCCACTGGGTCGAGCGGCTGGATCCGGCCTATCAGGTGCTGTCGGGCGGCGGGCTGCGCAATGGCCTGCCCGACAAGCCGGCCCAGGGCGCCAGCGGCGCCGGCGCCAATTTCGGTGAGGTCTGCATCACCGGCGGCGGCTGCATCAACATGGCCGAGGCCAACAATCCGGTCACCGACACGCCGCGATTTGCGACCACCGGACCCGGCGCAGCCAGTCGCGTCCCGACCAATGGCGGCTTCGGGCCAGGCGGCGCAGCCCGCTTCTATGATGTCACCCTGTCGGAAGCCGGAACCACGACCCTGTCGGGGCAAGCCGATATCGACGCCCTGACCCTGGCCGGCGCCGCGCGCCTGGACATCACCGGCGCCGGCCGGCTCGGCCTGGCCATCGGGACCCGGTCGCGAGGAGGCTGGCTGAATGTGGACGGCCTGCTCCAGACCCCGACCTTCATCGGCGAGGCCGGCCTGCTGACCGGCTCGGGCGTAGTCCGGGCCTACAGCTTCGAATCCGCCCTGGGCATCGGCCCCGGCGGCTTCGGCGCCCTGGGACGGCTGACCCTGCAGACCGACGCCCGGCTGGCCCCGGCGGGGGCCTTGCAGATCGACCTGGCCGGGTCCGGCGCCGACCAGCTGGCCGTGATCGCAGATCCAGACGCGGCACAGCCTTCGGTCGGCGGTCTGATCCTCGGCGGGACCCTTGTCCTGAGCCCGGTGGCCGCAGACCGCCCGCGAGCCGGCGACCGATTCCGCATCGTGACGGCGGAAGGCGGGCTGTTGGGCGACTTCGGCGCGGTGGCCGACCTGCCCGGCGTCATGCGCGGCGAGCTGATCTACTCCGCCAACGCGATCGACGTCGCCCTGTCGGCCGGTCTCTATGCCGACCTGGCGGAGATGAGCGATGGCGCGCAGGCGCCCTATGCCCGTCTGCTGGACGCCGCCCGCGGCCCGGCGAACGGCCCCCTGGCCAGCCTCTATGACGGCTTCGACTATCTGGAGGGACAGACCCTGGCCGCAGGTCTGCGCAGCCTCGCGCCCCTGGGGCTCCAGAACGCAGAGGTGCTGGGCCGGGTCCAGACAGAGACCGTCGCCGACGCCCTGGCCGGCCGCGCCGCCCTGGGCGACCGGGAGGCCGGCGCATTTCTGGCCTATGGCCAGGGGCGCGGCGATGGCTTGAAGCGGGGCTTCGACACCAAGTCGCAGATCGACACCGAATGGCTGCTGGGCGGCGCGGAGGCCCGCCTGGGCCCGGCCACCGTCGGCGGGGCCCTGGCCTACAGCCGCGGCGACATGAGCCTCCCCGCGCCGCAGGCCGAAGGCGAAAGCAAGCTCTGGCAGGCCCTGGCCTTCGCAAGGCTCACCGGCGCGCAGCGTCCCTGGACCCTCGAAGGCTCTGTGGGCCTCGGCCGGCAGGATATCGAAAGCCGCCGGTCCTTCACCGCCGGCGGCCTGGCCTATGGCGCGACCGGCGAGACGGAGGCTGACCTCTACACCGCCACCCTGGCCGGGACCTGGACCCTTCCCCTCGACCAAACCTTGAGCCTCGTCCCGCAAGCCTCGGTGCGGGCCGCCCGCTTCGAGGTGGACGGCTTCACCGAACAGGGCGGGCCAGCCGCGCTCGCCGTCGAGGGTTTCACCGCCGACAGCGTTCAGGGCCGGCTTGGCCTGGCGGTGGAGGGCGTCCTGCCCCTGGCGTCGGCCCGCCTGTCCCTGCAGGGCCGGCTGGCCCAGGCCCATGAGTTCGCCGACGCGCCCGACGCGGCCCTGGCCTTCGCCGCGAACCGGGGCGCCCGGGTCGGCGCAGACCTGGGTCCCCGGGACCGGGACTGGCAGGAGGCCGGTCTGACGGTCGCCTATGAGGACGGCCCCCTGTCGCTGCACCTGGCCGTTGAGGGCGATCTGAACCGGGCCGAAGCCGAGGCCCTGGACTTGCGCCTGGGGGCGGCTTTCCGCTTCTAGGCCTGACACGACGACGAACGGCGCCCTGCTGACACCAAGATGTCAGC
>JAHUZY010000125.1 GCA_019264505.1 Phenylobacterium sp.
GTGCGTGGGCGGGGTTGACGGGGAGAACAAAACCAGAATAAGAACATATACGGAACATCCACAAGGGGGTTTGTTATGGTCATTCATCTGGCGCGGGAATCGCTGGCTTTTGTCTCGGTGGCGGGCTTCGTGTGGGTCGTCTGTCAGTTCGCCTATCTGGTGGGCTAGACCAGCGACGCAGCCAGGGAGGCGAGGATGAACCAGCAGCAGAACGAGGGCTTCGTTCACCTGCGGGTGCGCTCGGCCTACTCCCTTCTGGAAGGCGCTATCAAGGCGGACGCCATCGGCGCCCTGGCGGCGGCCAACGACATGCCGGCCGTCGCGCTGACGGATCGCACCAACCTCTATGGCGCCCTCGAGTTTTCGGTGGCGACCCAGGGGCAGGGGGTCCAGCCGATCATTGGCTGCGCCCTGGCGGTGACGGGGATCGGGGAACGCCAACCTGAAAAGTGGGCCAAGACGCCGACCATCGTACTGCTGGCCCAGAGCGAGGCCGGCTATCTCAATCTCTCGCGGCTGTCCTCCATGGCCTATATCGACAGCGTCGGCGGGGTCGAGGAGCCAGCCGTCGCCTGGAGCAAGGTGGTGGACCATGCCGAGGGTCTGATCCTGCTTTCCGGAGGCTGGGACGGTCCGGCGGACCCGTTGTTGGCGGCCGGCAAGGTCGCCGAGGGTCGAGCTGTGCTCAGCGAGATGCGCCGGGTGTTCGGCGACCGCTTCTATGTCGAGCTGCAGCGACACGGGCTGGCGCCCCAGGCCCTGGCCGAGCCGGAGCTGGTGGCCTTCGCCTATGAGATGGACGTGCCGCTGGTGGCCACCAACGACGCCCATTTCACCCTCCCGGACATGCATGCCGCGCACGACGCCCTGCTCTGCATCGCCGATGGCGCCTTTGTCGGCCAGGATGAGCGCCGCCGGGTGAGCGGCGAGCACTGGTTCAAGCCTGCCGCCGACATGCGGGCCCTGTTCGCCGATCTGCCGGAGGCCTGCGACAACACCCTGGAGATCGCCCGGCGGTGCGCCTTCATGGTGCGTAAACGCGATCCGATCCTGCCCCGCTTTCCCACCGAGGGGGATCGCACCGAGGCCGAGGAGCTGGCCCATCAGGCTCGGGAAGGCCTCAAGGGCCGCATCGCTGCGGGTCAGGCCAGCCACGCCCCTGAAGGCGAGTATTTCGAGCGGCTGGAGCGGGAGATCGGGGTCATCACCGAGATGGGCTTCCCCGGCTACTTCCTGATCGTTGCGGACTTCATCAAGTGGGCCAAGGCCCACGACATTCCTGTCGGTCCAGGACGGGGCTCCGGGGCTGGCTCGCTGGTGGCCTATTCCCTCACCATCACCGACCTTGATCCCCTCCGTTACGGTCTGCTGTTCGAGCGCTTCCTGAACCCGGAACGGGTCTCCATGCCCGACTTCGACATCGACTTCTGCCAGGACCGGCGGGAGGAGGTGATCTCCTATGTGCAGCAGCGCTATGGCCGCGACCGGGTGGCCCAGATCATCACCTTTGGCACCCTGCAAGCCCGCGCGGTGCTGCGAGACGTGGGCCGGGTGCTGCAGCTGCCGCTCGGCCAGGTGGACCGTCTGGCCAAGATGGTGCCGGCCAACCCCGCCAACCCGGTGACCCTGGCCAAGGCGATCGAGATCGAGCCGCGGCTGCGGGCGGCGCGGGATGAGGACGAGGCGGTCTCACGCCTGCTGGACGTCGCGCTCAAGCTGGAGGGCCTCTATCGCAACGCCTCCACCCATGCGGCCGGCGTGGTCATCGCCGACCGGGCGCTCACCGAGCTGACGCCCCTCTACCAGGATCCCCGCTCGGACCTGCCGGCCACCCAGTTCAACATGAAGTGGGTCGAAAGCGCAGGCCTGGTGAAGTTCGACTTCCTGGGGCTGAAGACCCTGACGGTGATCGACAAGGCGCTGAAGTTCCTCGATCAGCGCGGCGCCCGGGTGGATATGGGCGTCCTGCCGGTGGATGACGCCAAGACCTATGAGCTGATGTCCGCCGGCCACACGGTGGGGGTCTTCCAGATGGAAGGCCAGGGGATGCGCGACACCCTGCGACAGCTGCGCCCCAACTCCATCGAAGACGTCACCGCCGTCGGCGCCCTCTATCGTCCCGGCCCGATGGACAACATCCCGGCCTTCGTCGACTGCAAGTTCGGCCGCCGGACCATCGACTACCTGCATCCCTCCCTGGAGCCGGTGCTCAAGGAGACCTACGGGATCATCGTCTACCAGGAGCAGGTGATGCAGATCGCCCAAATCCTGGCGGGCTATTCCCTTGGGGGCGCGGACCTTCTGCGCCGGGCCATGGGCAAGAAGAAGAAGGACGAAATGGCCCAGCAAAAGGCCATGTTCGTCGCCGGCGCCTCGGAACGCGGGGTGCCTGAGAGCCAGGCGGCTTCGATCTTCGAGCTGGTGGACAAGTTCGCCGGCTACGGCTTCAACAAGAGCCACGCGGCGGCCTATGCGGTCGTCTCCTATCAGACCGCCTGGCTGAAGGCGAACGCGCCGGTGGAGTTCTTCGCCGCGTCCATGAGCCTCGACATCGCCAACACCGACAAGCTGGCGGTCTTTTATCAGGACGCCAAGCGGTTCGGCGTGAAGATCCGCGCCCCTGACATCAACCGCTCCGGCGCTGATTTCGAGGTGGCTGACGGCGAGGTGCTTTACGCCCTGGGCGCGGTGCGCAATGTCGGTCTTGCAGCGATGCAGCATGTGGCTGAGCTGCGGCGGGAAGGGGGACCGTTCCGCGACATCTTCGATTTCGTGGAGCGGGTTGATCCGCGGCATGTGAACAAGCGGACCTTCGAGACCTTGGCGAGGGCCGGGGCCTTTGAGTCTATCCACCCCAACCGGGCCCAGCTGGTGGCCGCGGCCGACGCCCTGATCGCCTACGCCCAGAGTGTGGCGGCCGACCGGGCCTCGGCCCAGGCC
>JAHUZY010000205.1 GCA_019264505.1 Phenylobacterium sp.
GCTCGACACTCTGGCCGACCGTGAGGGAGGCTAACGGCCGCATGGCGCATTCGGTTCGCGGAGCCGGCGCTTTCAGGCCTGGACGGCGCCGGGGGGGATCGGGTTCACTGACCCTGCTGCGGGCCTCGACGCTGCGCAGCGGGGAGGGATCATGGCCTACTGGACCAACTGGTCGGGCAGCGTACGCGCCCAGCCGGCGCAATTTGCGCAGCCCAAGACCCTGGACGACCTTCAGGCCCTGGTGCGTGGGGCCGCCAAGGTGCGGGTGGTCGGGGCGGGCCATTCCTTCACGCCGCTCTGCGAGACTGACGGCCTGCTGCTGAACCTGTCGGAGCTTGAGGGCGAACTGGTCATCGCCCCTGACCGCAAGACAGTCACCGCGCCCGCCGGCTGGAGCCTGAAGCGCCTGACCAAGGCCATGTGGGACGAGGGGCTGTCCCTGCCCAATCAGGGGGACGTCAATCCGCAGTCCCTGGCCGGGGCCATCGGCACCGGCACCCACGGCACGGGCCGCGATCTGGGCAGCCTCTCGACGCTCGTCCAAGGCGTGCAGGCGGTCATGGCCGACGGGACGGTGGCCGAGACCAGCCGCGCCCAGAACGCCGATCTCTTTGAAGGCCAGCGGCTGTCGCTTGGCCTGTTCGGCGTGATTACGGCGGCCACCATCGACGTGCTGCCGGCCTACAGGCTGGAGGAACGGGTCGAGAAGAAGCCCATGGCCTGGGTCTACGAGAACTTCGATGACCTGGCCCAACGCCACAGGCACGCTGAGTTCTTCGTCTTCCCCTATGCCGATGAGGCCATCGTCAAGACTCTGCATCCCATCGAGGCGGAGGACACACCGCGGGGCCAGCCCAGCAACGAGGAAGATATCTTCCGCTTCTGCTGCGACATGACCAAGGCCTTTCCCTTCCTGGCGGGGCCGATCCAGCGGTTCATGACGCGATCGTCCGGTGACGTGCACAAGGTGGGGCCGGCCTACCGCATCTTCCCGTCCACCCGGAACGTCCGGTTCGAGGAGATGGAGTACGAACTGCCCCGGGAGGCCGGCCTGCCGGCGCTCAAGGAGGTTATCGCCTGGATCCGCAAGGGCCGGCGGCCGGTGGCCTTCCCCTTCGAATTCCGCTGGGCGGCGGCTGACGACATCTGGATCAGCCCCTTCAACAAGGGGCCGGGCGCCTCGATCTCCATGCACCAGTACGCCAAGATGCCCTGGCAGGAGGTGTTCGCCGCCGCCGAGCCCATATTCCGCAGCCACGGGGGGCGACCCCACTGGGGCAAGCGGCATTTCCTGACGCGGGACGAGGTCGACGCCCTCTACCCCATGGCCGGGCGCTTCCGGGAGGTTCGCCGCAAGGCCGACCCGCAGGGCAAGTTCCTGAATCCCCACCTCGCCGACCTGTTCAGCTGAGAAGAGCCTCCATGTCCGTCCTCTCCGACGACCGCCGCCTGCACGGGCATCTGATCGGCCAACAGGGCTCGCGCCGCGCGCTCAATACGCCGGTCCTGGTGCTCGACCTGGACGCCCTCGACCGCAACATCGCCACCATGGCGCAGCTGGCGGCCAAGGCCGGGGTCCGCCTGCGCCCCCACGCCAAGACGCACAAGAGCGTCGACATCGCCCGCCGGCAGGTGGCGGCGGGCGCCTTTGGCCTCTGCTGCGCCAAGCTGGGTGAGGCCGAGGCCCTGGCTGCCGGCGACATCGAGAACCTTCACATCACCTCGCCGGTGGTGTCCCCCCCGGCCATCGCCCGGTTGATCGCGCTGAACGCCCGCAGCCCCGGCCTGTCGGTGGTGGCCGACCATCCGGACAATGTGGCCGCCCTGGCTGAGGCGGCCTCGGCCGAGGCTCCGCTGACCGTCTATGTGGACGTCGATCCGGGCATCCGCCGCACCGGCGTGGCGACCGATGAGGCCGCCGTGGCGCTCGCCCGCCAGATCGCCGCCGCCCCGTCCCTGATCTACGGGGGCGTCCAGAAGTACTGCGGCCGCGAGCAGCATATCGAGGACTATGGCGCCCGCCGCGAGGCGATCCTGGCCCAGACCGAGGCCTTGAAGGCCACCATCGCCGCCCTGGAGTCTGTGGGCCTGGCGCCGCCGGTGGTGACCGGCTGCGGCACGGGCACCCACCGGATCGATCTGGAGCTCGGGGTCTTCACCGAGTGGCAGGTGGGGTCCTATGTCTTCATGGACGATCAGTATCTGGCCTGCGCCCTGATCGAGGCCGGGGCCTCACCCTATGGGCGCAGCCTGTTCGTCGACGCCCGGGTGGTCAGCGCCAACCACGGCCCCCTGGTCACCGTCGATGCGGGCTTCAAGGCCTTCTCCACGGACGCGGCTCCGCCCCAGGTGGTCGCCGGCGCGCCGGATGGGGCGAAGTTCGCCTTCATGGGCGACGAGCAGGGGGCGGTCATCGCGCCGGGCATTGGCGAGACCCTGGCCATCACCGATCTGGTCACCCTGGCCGTTCCCCACTGCGACCCGACCGTGAACCTCTATGACAGCTACCATGTGGTCCGCGGCGACACACTGGTGGACATCTGGCCCGTCAGCGCCCGGGGCCGCAGCCGCTAGGCCCTAGACGCCATCAGGAGACGCGCCATGAGGTTCGAGGACTATCGCCGCCACGACATGACCGCCCTGGCCGAGCTGGTGGCCCGGCGGGAGGTGTCGGCCGCCGAACTGCTGGAGACCGCCCTGGCGCGGTCCGCCGCAGTCAATCCACAGATCAACGCCATCACCCAGGACCTCTCTGACTTCGCCCGCAGCGAGCTCGCCCGAGCGAGCGAGGGAGCGTTCGCCGGCGTGCCCTTCCTGCTCAAGGACCTGGGCGCCCAGCTGGCCGGCACAGTCACCACCGGCGGCTCGCGGGCCTTCAAGGATGCCCGCGCCGAGGCCGACAGCGCCATCGTGGCGGCCTATCGCCGGGCGGGTCTGGTGATCTTCGGCAAGACCAATACGCCGGAGTTCGGCCTGGCGCCGGTCACAGAGCCCGCGCTGTTCGGCGCCAGCCGTAATCCCTGGAACCTGGACCACACGCCGGGCGGCTCGGCCGGCGGGGCTTCGGCGGCCGTCGCGGCCGGCATTGTCGCGGGCGCCCACGCCAGCGACGGCGGCGGCTCCATTCGCGTCCCGGCGTCCGCCTGCGGCCTGTTTGGCCTGAAGCCCTCTCGCGGTCGGGTCTCCTTCGCGCCGGCCGGGGAGGGGTGGGCCGGCGCCTCGATGCAGCACGCGCTCACCCGCTCGGTGCGCGACAGCGCCGCCCTGCTGGACGTTGTCTGCCAGCCCCAGGTGGGGGATCCCTACTTCCTGGCCCCGCCGGAGCGCCCCTTCACCCAGGAGGTCGGCCGCGATCCCGGAAAGCTGCGCATCGCCTTCACCACCGCCTCCCTCGCCAGCCCTGAACTGGACCCCCAGTGCTG
>JAHUZY010000217.1 GCA_019264505.1 Phenylobacterium sp.
ACGAGGACGCCCTCAAGGCGGTCGCCGATGAGATCAACGCCGCCGGCGGCCGGGCCCATGCGGTGGCCGGCGATGTGGGTGACCCGGCCCAGGTCGAGGCCATCGCCCGGGCCGCCATCGCGCGCTTCGGCGGCTTCGACACCTGGATCAACGACGCCGGCGTCGGCCTCTATGGCGACCTTGAGACCATCCCGCTGGAGGATCACGAGCGCCTGTTCCGCACCAATTATTTCGGCGTGGTCAACGGCTCGCTGGAGGCGGTCAAGCACCTCAAGGGTCGAAAGTCTGGCGGCGCGATCATCAATCTCGGCTCGGTCCTGTCCGATGTGGCCGTGCCCCTGCTCGGCGCCTATTCGGCGTCCAAGCATGCGGTGAAGGGCTTCACCGACGCCCTGCGTATGGAGCTCGCCCGGGAGAAGGCCCCGATCAGCGTCACCCTGATCAAGCCCAGCAGCATCTCGACCCCCTTCCCGGACCATGCCCGCAACTACATGGACAAGGCGCCGCGGGTGCCGCCGCCGGTCTATGCGCCGGAAGTGGTGGCCGACGCCATCCTGCATGCCGCCCAGCATCCCACCCGCCATGTGACCGTCGGCTCCGGCGGCCGGCAGATGGCGCTGTTGGGTGGCGGCGCCCCGGGGCTGGCCGACGCCCTGTTCGCCGTCGTCATGCCAAGGCTGGCCAAGCGCAAAGGGGCGAGGGTCCCCGGGGACAACCTCTACGCCGCCGGCAAGGATGGCCAGGTCCGCACCGACGCCTATGGCGGCCGCCGGTTCAGCGTCTACACCAAGGCCCAGCAGCACCCTGGCGTGACCCTGGGCCTCGGCGCCCTGGCCCTGATGGCGGCTGCGGCCTATCTCGGCCGGGGTCCCATCGCCCGCAACGCCCGGCCCATGGCGGCGAAGCTGGCGCGGCCCATGGTCGCACGGGCCGCTTTGCAACGGCCCTTGGCGGCGGCCAGACTGGCGGCCCGCCACCCGCGGGAGGCGCTGGGGCTGGCCAGGGCCCTGCGCTGAGGGGGCGCGTCCCCGGGTTCGTTTACGAATCTTCACCTGGGATTAAGCCTGGCGGGCGACCCTGGAGATCAGTGATTTCCGGGGGCCCGGCCTTTGCGCAGTCTCGTCGCCGCCGTCGAGCGTATCGATCCACTTTCCGTGTCTGGCCGTGTGGCCGCCGTCAACGGGTTGCTCATTGAAGCCCGTGGCGGGGTGACGCGGCTGGCCGTCGGCGCCCGGGCTGAAATCGAGCGGTTGGGCGCCCCGCCCCTGCCGGCCGAGGTGGTCGGCTTTCGCGACGCCCGCGCCCTTTTGATGCCCTTCGGCGCTGTCGAAGGCGTCGCGCCCGGCGCTGAAATCCGTATCGAGCCCGGCGGCTCGGCCGTCCGCCCCACCAAGGCCTGGCTTGGGCGGATCATTGACGCCTTTGGCGAGCCCATCGACGGCAAGGGGCCGCTGCCCCAGGGCCTGGCGGCCTACCCCTTGCGGGCCCCGCCGCCGCCGGCCCACGCCCGAGATCGGGTGGGCGCCCGACTGGACCTGGGGGTCCGGGCGATGAACGTCTTCACCACCTGCTGCCGAGGTCAGCGCCTGGGGGTCTTCGCCGGCTCCGGCGTGGGCAAGTCGGTGCTGCTCTCCATGCTGGCCCGCAACGCCGACTGCGACGCCGTGGTCGTCGGCCTGATCGGCGAGCGGGGCCGGGAGGTCCGCGAGTTCATCGAAGAGACGCTGGGAGAGGAGGGCCTTCGCCGGGCCATCGTCGTGGTCGCCACCTCTGACGAACCGGCCCTCAAGCGCCGCCAAGCGGCCTATATGACCCTGGCCATCGCCGAGTTCATGCGCGACCAGGACATGGAGGTCCTGTGCCTGATGGACTCCGTCACCCGCTTCGCCATGGCCCAGCGGGAGATCGGCCTGGCCGCCGGCGAGCCGCCGACCACCAAGGGCTATACGCCCACCGTCTTCACCGAGCTGCCCAAGCTGTTGGAGCGGGCGGGACCCGGACCCATTCGTCCCGACGGCACGCGCGCCGGACCGATCACCGGGCTCTTCACCGTGCTGGTGGATGGGGATGACCACAATGAACCCATCGCCGACGCCGTGCGCGGGATCCTCGACGGCCACATCGTCATGGAGCGGGCCATCGCCGAGCGCGGCCGCTTCCCGGCCATCAATGTGCTGAAGTCCATCAGCCGGACCATGCCGGGCTGTCACCAGCCGCACGAACGCCAGATCGTCACTGCGGCCCGTCAGGCGCTTTCGGCCTACGCCAATATGGAGGAGCTGATCCGCATCGGCGCCTACCGGCCAGGCTCTGATCCGCAGGTGGACCTGGCGATCGCCCTTAATCCCGCCCTCGAAGGGTTTCTCAGCCAGGACCAGGACGAGGCCACCAGCCTCGAGGACTCGTTCGGCGCCCTGTCCCACATTCTTGAAGGCGTCCCCGCATGAGCTGGGCCAAGTCCCTCGTGAAACTGTCCACCTATGAGGTGGAAGTGCTCCAGAAGCGCATGGCCGAGATCAATCAGCGCCGGTCCGACATCGAAATGCGCCTGCTGATGCTGGAGGCCGAGGGTGAGGCCGAGGCGCAGAACGCCCGGGCGAACGCTGACGCCGGTTGGTACCACATTGGCTTCCTGGACGGCCTGCGGGTCCGGCGGGCGGCCCTGTTCGACCAGCTGAAGGCGATCGATCTCGAAGAGCAAGGCGCCCGCGACGCCCTGAACGGCGCCTTCGAAGAGCAGAAGAAGTACGAGCAGGTGGCCGAGGAGATCCGGCTGAAGCAGGTGCGTGAACTGGCCCGCCGGGACTCCGCGGCCATGGACGAGATGGGCCTGCGCCGGGCCGCCGCGGGTCGTCGGTGACCCTGCCGGGCTCGCTCTATGGCCTCAGCCGCCGCAGCCTGCTGGGCTCGGCCCTGGCGCTTGGCGCCTGTCAGCCAGCGGCCCAGTCGCAGACCCCCACGGTCAGCCTGCCGCCCCTGAAGTCCATCGCCCCGTTCCCCGTCGGAACGGCGGTCCAGGCCGTCCACCTCACCGATCCGTCCCTGGCGCGCCTGATCGTCGCCCAGGCCTCCCAGCTCACGCCGGAGTGGGAGATGAAGATGGAGTACATCGTCCGCGACGATGGGACCTTCCGCTTCGAGGCGCCGGACGCCATCGCCGCCTTCGCGCGGACCAACGGCCTTGGTCTGTTTGGCCACACCCTGGTCTGGTACGCCCAGACCTCGCCGGCCTTCGAGCGGCTGGACGAGGGCCGGGTCAGCTTCGCCCAGGCCTATCGCAACTACATCCACGCCGTGGTCGGCCGATATCGCGGCCAGGCGGTGGGCTGGGACGTGGTCAATGAGGCGGTGGCCGAGGACGGCGAGGGCTGGCGCGACAGCCTCTGGAGCCAGAGGCTCGGCGCCTTCGACCACATGGTGCTGGCCTTCCAGAACGCCCGGGAAGCCGACCCCGCCGCCAGGCTGTTCCTCAACGACTACAATCTCGAATGGATTCCGAAGAAGCGCGCCACCTTCCTGCGTCTGGTGGAGCGGTTGCTGGCGGCCGGGGCGCCGATCGACGGGGTCGGTACCCAGACCCATGTGGCGGCCGACCAGGCGCCGGGCGAGATCGCCCGCACCATCGCCGAGCTCGGCCAGTTCGGCCTGCAGGTGCATGTCTCGGAATTTGACGTCTCCCTGAGCCGGGCCCAGGGCCTCAGGCTCAACCGGGCGGAGCTGGAGCGCCAGCAGGCGGCCCTCTACGCCGAGGCCGCCGAGGCCTTCATGGCGCTGCCGCCAAGGCAGCGGTTCGCCTTCAGCTTCTGGGGGCTGCGCGACAGCGAGTCCTGGCTCAAGCGCGAGGACGGGGGCGACACGCCCCTGCCGTTCGATGATCTGGGCCGGCCCAAGGCCGCCGCGGCCGCCTGGGCCGCCCAGGTCGGCGAGGCCTCTGGTCGATCAGGTCGGGGGCGGGGGCGG
>JAHUZY010000119.1 GCA_019264505.1 Phenylobacterium sp.
GACCAGGATGGCGCCGGAGCCCCCCGTGACCGGCGATGGGCCGATCTTCGAGATCATGCTGGCGCCGCCGCTGGCCGCCCTCCGGCGTCGCCCGGATCGCAGCCCTGAGGCGCCGATTCGATCCGCGCGGCAGCCTTTGACGCCCCCGCGAGACGACCGGGGCGAATCGGCTCCGACCGCCCCCTCCCCCTTTCGCCCGGCGCCGGCGGCGGATGCAGAGGCCATCGCCCAGGCCGCGCGACTGAGGAGCGCCTTGCGACAGACCTTCGGCTGCAGCCAACCGGACATGTCGCGGCTGAACGAGGCTGAGCGGGCCGCCTGCCTGGAGCGCTTCGCCCGGGGGGCGGAGACGGCGCCCTATCGGCCGCCGCTCATGGACGGGGACAAACAGCGGGGGCTGGAGCAGGCCGCCGCTCGAAAGGCCGCCGATCGCGCCTATCGCGACTCCGTCACGCCCCCGCTCGGGATCGACACCACCGGCGGCGGCGGGACAATGAATCCCCTGCCTGAGCTCTAGCGCCAGGGGCGGCTGATCAGAAGTCGATGAACTCTTTGAAGGCCGGGACCAGCGCGCTCCAGGTGCCGATGACGCTCTGAAGCTGCTCGGTCGTGGCGCCGAGCTCCAGGTCCACATCCATTTCGACGACGGGGTCCATCTCGGAGTCGAGATAGGCCCGGCCAAACCGCATCTCACGGTTCCATTCGTTGATCTTCGCCAGACCCGGCGACTGCCTCATGCTGAAGGCCACGCCGAACTGGATGGTCGTGCAGCGTTCGCGCTCGCAGCCGTAGAAGTAGATGGCGAAGTTGGTGCCGTCGGTGGCGCTGCGGACCATGGGATCGCCCACGCCATCCACATCGGCCTGAGCGCGGTAGCCATTGGCCTGCAGCACCTCGATCACCTCTGCCGCGGTCACGCCGCCCGGCGGCAGAGGGCGCGCCTGCGCCTGAGCGGTCCCGAGCCCCAGGGCGAGCCCGGCCACGATCCAAAGTCCACGCATGCCATTACTCCGTCTGGGCCAGGGCGCTGTGGTCACCCTCATTTCACAGCCCCGCTCAAACCGGAAGCGCGATCCGCGCGGACCTGCCTTCCTCAGGAGGCGGGAAGGTGCTTGGACAGAAACCCATCCAACGCCTCCAGCATCCTCAGCCGGCTCTGGGGCCGGTAGAAGTAGTGGTTCTCGCCCTCGAAGGTCAGGAGCTCGACGCTCTTCCCTGCCCGTTCCAGCGCGTTCTTCATCAGCACCGAATGGTCGAGCAGCACCACCGTATCCTGATCGCCATGCATCAGCAGGATCGGCGCGGTCACAGCCGCCGCGTGACTGGCCGGAGACGCCGCGATCATCTGTTCGCGCGTCGCCCTCGCCAGCTGGTCTCGGAAGCCGGTGAACATGCCTGAGTCACGGCCCGCAGCCCGCACCACATGCAACTGCAGCATCTGCAGGTCGGTGACTGGCGCGATGGCCGCGGCGCAGCGGAAGGCGCTGGGGTGCAGCGTGGCGCCCACCAGGGCGGCATAGCCCCCGTAACTGGCCCCGACGATGCAGACCTGCCGCGGATCGATCACGCCATCTGCGCCCAGGGCCGCGACGCCATCCAGCAGATCGGTCTGCATCTTGCCAGCCCACTCCCCTCGCCCGGCGTCCTCGAACGCCTGGCCAAAGCCCCGGGAGCCCCGGAACTGGGGCCGCAGGACCGCATAGCCCCGGCTCGCCAGGAACTGGGTCAGATAGTCGAAGCTGTTGGTGTCCCGCGCCGCCGGCCCGCCGTGCGGCAGGACGATGAGGGGCAGCCCTGTGGCCCGCCCGCCCGGGGGAAGCGTGAGGTAGGCCGGAATCTCCAGCCCGTCGCGGGCCTGGTAGGTAATCCAGCTCGTCTTGCCCAACTGCGCCTCGGCAAGCTCGGGGAAGGAGGCCCCCAGCGGCGAGAGCTCCTTCTTGCCCCAGTCCAGCAGGTACCAGACAGGGGGCGAATCCGCACCGTCAGCCACGATGACAAAGCGCTTCCGGTCCTGCGACCAGCTGACCAGCCCCAGGTCGCGCCCAGGAAGAGCCCGGCTGAGAAGCCCGTGCACGGCGCCGATCTCGGCGTCCAGATACTGGACCTTCATGGTCTCCCCGCCCGCCATCAAGGCCAGGGCCTGTCCGGTGTAGGGGTCGCGCACCAGACTGGGCTGATAGGGGCTGGGATCGCCGACACGCTCGATCTGGCCGTTGGACAGACGATGGCGGATGACCTGTTGCCCCGCCTCATTGACCTGAAGGAGATAGACGGCGTCCTCAGGGTCGGAATAGCCGAGATAATCGCCGCCCGATTCCTCGCGCCAGACTTCGGTCCAGCGCCGCTCCCCCTTGGCGCGGGCAAAGACACGGGCCTTGGCGACCTTGGGATCGACCTCGTAGCGGACCCGGGCTTCGCCCTCGGAATCGGGTTCGAAGTAAATTGAGTCAAAATTGCCGGGCTCGACAATCCGTCCATGGCCGTTGACGGGATCCGCCCGCCAGAGGGACCATTTGAAGACCTGTTCGTCCCCCTTCTGGACAATGCGGCTGTCCACATTGGAGCGGTCGATGGTCTGTTGCAGGCCCATCAGATAGACGACGGGCTTTTCCCCGTGAACCACACGCACAATGGGCTGGCCGGTCGCATAGCGGCTGGCCTGGTCGTTGGAGAGCAGCAAGGCGCTGACCTCGCCCTCGGCGCTCACCACGATGTTCCGTTCAAAACGGTACTGGCTCCGCGGGCCGCGCTTCTCCCAGAAACCGACCCGTACGATGATATAGTCGTCGCCCGCCCAGTCGATGCTGACCGCCTCGATATCACCCAGGGGCACCGTCTTTGCCCCAGCCTGATCCAGGGTGGCGATATTGAGGGACCGCGCGCCCGCCGGGCCGCCCAGCAGGGCCACCCGCGCGCCGTCGGGTGAAATGGCCGCGTCCTGGATCGCCTCCAGCCTCGCAAAGGCCGCCACCGGCGGCGGCGCGGCGGCCGCCAGCGTTGCGCCTGCGGCCCAGGCCGCAAGCGCCATCAACATCAATACGCGCATGGAAATCCCCCTCAACCCCAGGTGAGGTTAGCGGGCGGCCATGGCCAAGGTAAAGCTGTGTCGTCGTCCGCAACGAAAAACGGCCCGGGGTCGCCCCCGGGCCGTCTGTCCGTCGCAGTCTGGCTCCGCAGGCGGAACCGTGGGTCTTAGTTGTCGATCGTCTCGGCCTGGGCCTCGGCGGCGATAACCTCCGGCAGGGGCTCCATGGCGGTCTCGCGGCTGGCGGCCAGGGCCTCGTCGCGCTTGGCGGCGATGCGCTGCAGGTTCCGCAGATACGAGCCGGTGCCGGCGGGAATGAGCCGGCCCACGATGACGTTCTCCTTCAGGCCTTCCAGGGTGTCGCGCTTGCCCTGGACCGAAGCCTCGGTGAGCACGCGGGTGGTCTCCTGGAAGGAGGCCGCAGAGATGAAGCTGCGGGTCTGCAGCGAGGCCTTGGTGATGCCCAGCAGGACCGGCTGGGTGATCGCCGGACGACCGCCGCGGGCCTCGGCCTTGGCGCTCTCTTCGTCCACCTCGATCTTGTCGAGGTGATCGCCCTTGAGCAGGCCGGTGTCGCCGGTCTCGAGGATCTCCACCTTCTGCAGCATCTGGCGGACGATGGTCTCGATGTGCTTGTCGTTGATGGGCACGCCCTGGAGGCGATAGACCTCCTGGATCTCGTCCACCAGGAACTCGGCCAGCGCCTCGATCCCCTGGATCCGCAGGATGTCATGCGGGTCCGGGTTGCCGTCGATGATGTACTCGCCCTTGCGGATCGTATCGCCATCGTGGACGGCGATATGCTTGCCCTTCGGGATGAGGAATTCGACGGGCTCGCCGCCATCCTCCGGCGTGATCTTGATCCGGCGCTTGTTCTTGTAGTCGCGCCCGAACTCGACCCGGCCGTCCATCTCGGCGATGACCGCACAGTCCTTCGGCCGGCGGGCCTCGAACAGTTCGGCGACGCGGGGCAGACCACCGGTGATGTCCCGGGTCTTGGCGCCCTCGGTGGGGATACGGGCCAGCACCTCGCCGGGCTTGGCTTCGTCGCCGTCGCCGACGGAGAGAATGGCCCCCACCGGCAGCAGGTAACGGGCCTCACCGCCATTGGCGATGCGCTTGAAGGCGCCGTCGGAGTCGATCACGCCCACGGCGGGACGCAGATCGCTGCCCTTGGTCGAGGCGCGCCAGTCGGTGACCACCCGGTTGGAAATGCCGGTGGCTTCGTCGGCTTCGTCGCGGACCGAGACGTTCTCCACCAGGTCCTCGAAGCGGACGCGACCGCCCACTTCGGTGAGGATCGGGGTGGTGTAGGGGTCCCATTCGGCCAGGCGCTGACCGCGCTTGACCTTGTCGCCGTCCTTGACCTTCAGGCGCGCGCCATAGGGCGGCTTGTAGGATTCACGGTCCTTGCCATCGACCTGCACGATGATCTGCAGGTTCCGGTTCATGACCACGAACTCGCCGTCGCCGGCCTGGACCACATTGCCGCCGATGACCTTCACGGCGCCTTCGTTGGCGCTCTCGAAGAAGGACTGCTCGGCCACCTGGGCGGTGCCGCCGATGTGGAAGGTCCGCATGGTCAGCTGGGTGCCGGGCTCGCCGATGGACTGGGCGGCGATAACGCCGACCGCCTCGCCGATGTTCACCGGGGTGCCGCGGGCCAGGTCACGGCCGTAGCAGGTGGCGCAGATGCCGGTCTTGGTCTCGCAGGTCAGGACCGAGCGAACCTTCACCGACTGCACGCCGGCATTGTCCACCAGCTCGATCATTTTCTCGTCGAGATAGGTGTCGGCCGGGATGACGACCTCGCCGGTGTTCGGGTCCTTGATGTCCTCGGCCGACGAGCGGCCCAGGATACGCAGGCCGAGCGAGACCAGCACGTCGCCGCCTTCGACCACGGCGCCCAGGGTGATGCCCCGGGTGGTGCCGCAGTCTTCCTCGGTGATGATGCAGTCCTGCGCCACGTCCACCAGACGACGGGTCAGATAGCCCGAGTTGGCCGTCTTCAGCGCGGTGTCGGCCAGGCCCTTACGGGCGCCGTGGGTGGAGTTGAAGTACTCCTGGACGGTCAGGCCTTCCTTGAAGTTCGAGATGATCGGCGTTTCGATGATCTCGCCGGACGGCTTGGCCATCAGGCCGCGCATCCCGCCGAGCTGCTTCATCTGGGCCTGCGAGCCCCGGGCGCCGGAGTTGGACATCATGAAGACCGAGTTGATCTCGGATTCACGACCGTCCGCGCCCTTAACGCCTTCGGAGATTTCGCGCATCATTTCGTCGGCGACGCGGTCGGTGGCCTTGGCCCAGGCGTCAACGACCTTGTTGTACTTCTCGCCCTTGGTGATGAGACCGTCGGCGTACTGCTGCTCGTATTCCTCGACCAGCTTGCGGGTCTCTTCGACGATCGGCTTCTTCCGCTGCGGGATGACAATGTCGTCCTTGCCGAAGGAGATGCCGGCCTTGGCCGCCTCGCGGAAGCCAAGACCCATGATCTGGTCGGCGAAGATGACCGTCGCCTTCTGACCGCAGTGGCGGTAGACGGTGTCGATCAGATTGCCGATTTCCTTCTTGGTCAGGTTCTTCTCGAGCAGCTTGTGGCTGACCGCCGCGTTGAGCGGGAACAGGGCCGCAATCTTCATCCGCCCAGGCGAGGTGTCGATGATCCGGCGGACCACTTCGCCCTCGGGGTTCATCTCGGTATAGCGGCAGCGGATCTTGGAGTGCAGGGTCACGACGCCTTCGTTCAGCGCCGCTTCGATCTCGCCCAGGTCGGCGAACACCTTGCCTTCGCCCGGCTCGCCGTCCTTGACCAGCGACAGGTAGTAGAGGCCGAGCACGATATCCTGCGACGGCACGATGATCGGGCGACCATTGGCGGGCGACAGGATGTTGTTCGTGCTCATCATCAGCACGCGGGCTTCCAGCTGGGCTTCCAGCGAGAGCGGCACGTGGACGGCCATCTGGTCGCCGTCGAAGTCGGCGTTGAAAGCCGTGCAGACCAGCGGGTGAAGCTGGATGGCCTTACCCTCGATCAGCTTGGGTTCGAAGGCCTGGATGCCCAGACGGTGCAGGGTCGGCGCGCGGTTCAGCAGCACCGGGTGTTCGCGGATCACCTCGTCGAGGATGTCCCACACCGCCGGCTGCTCGCGCTCGACCATGCGCTTGGACTGCTTGACGGTGCCCGACAGGCCCTTGGCGTCCAGACGCGCATAGATGAACGGCTTGAACAGCTCCAGCGCCATCTTCTTGGGCAGGCCGCACTCGTGCAGCTTCAGCTCAGGACCAACGACGATGACCGAACGGCCGGAATAGTCGACGCGCTTGCCGAGCAGGTTCTGACGGAACCGGCCCTGCTTGCCCTTCAGCATGTCGGCCAGCGACTTCAGGGGCCGCTTGTTGGCGCCGGTGATGACCCGGCCGCGACGGCCGTTGTCGAACAGGGCGTCGACCGACTCCTGCAGCATCCGCTTTTCGTTGCGGATGATGATGTCGGGCGCCCGCAGCTCGATCAGGCGCTTGAGGCGGTTGTTCCGATTGATGACCCGACGATAGAGGTCGTTCAGGTCCGACGTGGCGAAACGGCCGCCGTCCAGGGGCACCAGGGGACGCAGTTCCGGCGGGATCACCGGCACCACCGACAGCACCATCCATTCAGGCTTGTTGCCGCTCTCGATGAAGCTCTCGATGAGCTTCAGACGCTTGGACGTCTTCTTGAGCTTCATTTCCGAGGTGGTGGTGAGCAGGTCCTCGCGGAGCTTCTCGGCCTCCTTGGGCAGGTCGATGGCCTTCAGCAGGCCCTGGACCGCCTCAGCGCCGATCTCGGCGGTGAAGCTGTCGTCCCCGAACTCTTCCTGGAAGCGCATATAGTCGTCTTCCGACAGCAGCTGGTGCTGCTTCAGCGGGGTCAGGCCCGGCTCGGTGACGATGTAGTATTCGAAGTAGAGCACCCGCTCCACGTCCTTCAGGGCCATGTCGAGCATCATCGAGATGCGGCTCGGCAGGGACTTCAGGAACCAGATGTGGGCGACGGGGCTGGCCAGTTCGATATGGCCCATCCGCTCGCGGCGGACGCGGGCCAGGGTGACCTCAACGCCGCACTTCTCGCAGATGATGCCCTTGTACTTCATGCGCTTGTACTTGCCGCACAGGCATTCGTAGTCCTTGGTCGGGCCAAAGATACGGGCGCAGAACAGGCCGTCACGCTCGGGCTTGAACGTCCGGTAGTTGATGGTCTCAGGCTTCTTGATCTCGCCGAAGGACCACGAGCGGATCTTTTCGGGCGAGGCCAGAGCGATGCGGATCTGGTCGAAGGTCGGGGCGGCCTGGACCGGATTGAAGATATTCAGGACTTCCTGGTTCATCAGATTTCCAGTTCGTCAGTCATTCTGGAAGGCGAGAGGGAGAGGCTGACGGCCCCTCCCCCCGCAAAAGCGGCGCGGGATGAAGGCAGCGGTCAGCTGTTCTCCAGCTCCACGTTCAGGCCGAGCGAGCGCATTTCCTTGACGAGAACGTTGAAGCTCTCGGGGATGCCCGCCTCGAAGGTGTCGTCGCCGCGCACGATGGACTCGTAGACCTTGGTCCGGCCGGCCACGTCGTCGGACTTCACCGTCAGCATTTCCTGCAGGGTGTAGGCCGCGCCGTAGGCTTCCAGAGCCCAGACCTCCATCTCCCCGAACCGCTGACCGCCGAACTGGGCCTTGCCGCCCAGGGGCTGCTGAGTGACCAGGCTGTAGGGGCCGATGGAGCGGGCGTGGATCTTGTCGTCCACCAGGTGGTGCAGCTTCAGCATGTAGATGTAGCCGACTGTGACCGGGCGCTTGAACTGGTCGCCGGTCTGGCCGTCGTACAGCATGACCTGACCCGAGCGATTGAGACCGGCCTTCTCCAGCAGGTTCTCGATGTCGTCGATATGGGCGCCGTCGAAGACCGGGGTGGCGAAGGGCACGCCCTTGGAGAGGTTGCGGGCGAGCTCGATGAGTTCCTCATCGGTCTCGGGCAGCTCTTCCTCAGGACCGTAGATGTCCCGCAGCCAGTCCATCAGGGCCTGCCGCTGGCCGCCGTTCTGCCAGGCTTCCAGCAGGTCGGCGATCTGACGGCCAAGGCCGGCGGCGGCCCAGCCCAGGTGGGTTTCGAAGATCTGGCCGACGTTCATCCGCGAGGGCACGCCCAGCGGGTTCAGAACGATGTCGACATTCATGCCGTCCTCAAGGTGCGGCATGTCCTCGATCGGCAGGATCTTGGAGATGACGCCCTTGTTGCCGTGACGGCCGGCCATCTTGTCCCCGGGCTGAAGCTTGCGCTTCACGGCCACGAAGACCTTGACCATCTTCATCACGCCAGGGGGCAGTTCGTCGCCGCGCTGCAGCTTGTCGACCTTGTCCTCGAAGCGACGGTCAAGGCGCTTGCGGGCCTCGTCGAACTGGCGACGCATGGCCTCCAGCTCGCCCATGGCCTTCTCGTCCTCGAGCGCGATCTGCCACCAGAGGCCAGGCGCGATATCGCCCAGCTTGTCGGCGGTGATCTCGCCACGGCCCAGGCCCTTCGGCCCGGAGACGGCGACCTTGCCCACCAGCATTTCGCGCAGACGCGAGGTCATGTTGCGGTTCAGGATGGCGAACTCGTCGTCGCGGTCCTTGCCCAGGCGGTCGATCTCGGCGCGCTCGATGGCCATGGCGCGCTCGTCCTTGTCGACGCCGTGACGGTTGAACACGCGGACCTCGACCACCGTGCCCGACACGCCGGGCGGCAGGCGCAGCGAGGTGTCGCGGACGTCGGAGGCCTTTTCACCGAAGATGGCGCGCAGGAGCTTTTCTTCTGGCGTCATCGGGCTTTCGCCCTTGGGCGTGACCTTGCCTACCAGGATGTCGCCCGGCTGGATCTCGGCGCCGATGGCGACGATGCCGGCCTCGTCGAGGTTGCGCAGGGCTTCCTCGCCGACATTGGGGATGTCGCGGGTGATTTCCTCAGGACCGAGCTTGGTGTCCCGGGCCATGACCTCGAACTCCTCGATGTGGATCGAGGTGAAGACGTCATCGCGCACGATGCGCTCGGAGATGAGGATGGAGTCCTCGAAGTTGTAGCCGTTCCAGGGCATGAACGCGACGAGCACGTTGCGGCCCAGGGCCAGTTCGCCGAGCTCGGTGGACGGGCCATCGGCCACCACGTCGCCAGCCGCGATCCGGTCGCCCACGCGCACCAGCGGACGCTGGTTGATGCAGGTCGAGGTGTTGGAACGCTGGAACTTCTGCAGGCGGTAGATGTCGACGCCCGGCTTGGTGGGGTCGGTCTCTTCGGTGGCGCGGACGACGATCCGGGTGCCGTCGATCTGCTCGACCACGCCCGAGCGGCGGGCCACGACCACGGCGCCGGAGTCCACGGCCACGACGCTTTCCATCCCGGTGCCCACCAGGGGGGCGTCGGTGCGGACCAGCGGCACGGCCTGCTTCTGCATGTTCGAGCCCATCAGGGCGCGGTTGGCGTCATCGTTTTCGAGGAACGGGATCAGCGAGGCGGCGACCGAGACGACCTGCTTGGGCGACACGTCCATCAGGTCGACGGTGTCCTTGGGCAGCAGGGTCGGATCGCCGTTCACGCGGCCAGGCACCAGATCGTCAACGATCTCGCCGTTCTCGATCTTGATATTGGCCTGGGCGATGACGTGCTTGGCCTCTTCCATGGCCGACATGTAGACCACCTCGTCGGTGATCTTGCCGTCCTTGACCCGGCGATACGGGCTTTCGATGAAGCCGTACTTGTTGACCACGGCATGGGTGGCCAGCGAGTTGATCAGG
This sequence comes from Phenylobacterium sp., assembly GCA_019264505.1. Classification (GTDB taxonomy): domain Bacteria; phylum Pseudomonadota; class Alphaproteobacteria; order Caulobacterales; family Caulobacteraceae; genus Phenylobacterium. Next base: position 9,817 of record JAHUZY010000119.1, read on the forward strand.
CCGATGTTCGGGCCTTCCGGGGTCTCAATGGGGCAGATCCGACCGTAGTGGGTCGGGTGCACGTCGCGGACTTCGAAGCCGGCGCGCTCCCGGGTCAGACCACCGGGGCCAAGGGCCGAGAGACGGCGCTTGTGGGTGATTTCCGACAGCGGGTTGGTCTGGTCCATGAACTGCGACAGCTGCGAGGAGCCGAAGAACTCCCGCACGGCCGCGGCCGCCGGCTTCGCATTGATCAGGTCGTGGGGCATGACCGTGTCGATATCGACGCTGGACATGCGCTCCTTGATGGCGCGCTCCATACGGAGCAGGCCGACGCGGTACTGGTTTTCCAGCAGCTCGCCCACCGAGCGGACCCGGCGGTTGCCGAGGTTGTCGATGTCGTCGATCTCGCCGCGACCGTCCCGCAGGCCGACCAGGGTCTTGAGCACCGCCAGCACGTCGGCCTTGCGCAGGACGCGCACGTCGTCGGGGCAGTCCAGCTCCAGGCGCATGTTCATCTTCACGCGGCCGACCGAGGACAGGTCGTAGCGCTCGGAGTCGAAGAACAGGCTGTTGTACATGGCCTCGGCGGCTTCCACCGTCGGCGGCTCACCCGGACGCATGACCCGGTAGATGTCGAACAGGGCGTCCTCGCGGGCGGTGTTCTTGTCGATGCGCAGGGTGTTGCGCATGTAGGCGCCCACCGTGACCTCATCGATGTCCAGCACGTCGAAGCTGGTGAAGCCTTGCTCTTCCAGGGCGCCCAGCAGGGTCACGTCCAGCTCGTCGCCGGCCTCGCCGTAGATTTCGCCGGTCTCGTGGTTGACCATGTCGGCGGCGAGATAACGGCCGGTCAGGGCTTCGGGCGCCAGCAGCAGGGTCTTGAGGCCCGCGTCAGCGAACTTCTTGGCGTTGCGGGCGGAGATCTTCTGGCCAGCCGGGGCCACCTCTTCGCCGGTCTCGGCGTCGATGAGGGGGAATTCCGGCTTCACGCCGCGCCAGCGGTCGGGCTTGTAGGCTGTGGCCCAGCCGCCTTCACGCTTCTCGAAGGTCACGGTCTCGTAGAAGGTGGAGAGGATCTCCTCCCCGTCCATGCCGAGCGCCATGAGGAAGGTCGAGGCCGGCAGCTTGCGGCGACGGTCGATGCGGACATAGACGATGTCCTTGGCGTCGAACTCGAAGTCGAGCCAGGAGCCGCGATAGGGAATGACGCGGGCGGCGAACAGGAGCTTGCCCGAGGAGTGGGTCTTGCCCTTGTCGTGGTCGAAGAAGACGCCCGGCGAGCGGTGCATCTGGGAGACGATGACGCGCTGGGTCCCGTTGACGATGAAGGTGCCCTTCTCCGTCATGAGCGGGATGTCGCCCATATAGACGTCCTGCTCCTTGATGTCCTTCACCGAGCGGGCGCCGGTCTCTTCATCGGTTTCGAACACGATGAGGCGCAGCTTGACCTTCAGCGGCGCGGCGTAGGTCATGTCCCGCTGGACGCATTCCTCGACGTCGTACTTCGGGTCCTCGAACTCGTAGGACACATATTCGAGCACGGCGCGCTCGTTGAAATCCTTGATCGGGAAGACGGACTTGAAGACCGCCTCGATCCCCTCGTCCCGGCGGTCGGCCGGGCGCACTTCACGCTGCAGGAACTGTTCGTAGGACGAGCGCTGAACCTCGATCAGGTTCGGCATCTGCACAGCTTCGGGGATGCGGCCGAAAGACTTCCGGATCCGCTTCTTGCCGGTGAAGGATTGCGCCATTTTATTCCCTTGAGCGCGCGCGGGCGACAGGCCAGCGCGCCGTAAGTGTCATCCTGCGTCCACCCTCAACCCCCGGAAGACCGGGGGCCGGACGCTGGAAATGTCCCCTTTACGTCGGGGACGCTCCCTCGCATGGTCGGAGGGCGACGGACCATGCCTCGGAGACGGAACGTGCGAAGACTCGCGTCTTAGCTGAATCGGAATTTCGCGAAGCTCGCCAGATAGGGCTTTTGCAAGCGCTTGGGAAGCCCCTTCCACAGAAAAGTTAAGGCGACGGGGGAACCCGGTCGTCGGACGCCGCCCGCAGATCAATCCGCCAGCGCAGGATCTCCACCCCGCCGTGGAGCGTGCCGCCCGGCTCGCGGGTCACGAGATATCCGTGGTTCTTGACCACCACCTTCTGAGACGCCGGATTGTCGGCGTCGGTCGTGAGCTCCACGTGATCCAGGCCCCGCGCCCGGGCCTCTGGCAGCAATTGCCTCAGCCCCTCCGTGGCGTAGCCCCTTCCCCGCCGCCAGGACGGCACGGCATATCCAATATGGCCATAGGGAAACCAGTCGGGCAGCGGCCCACCGCCCGGGCCCCAGCGCAGACCCATGGACCCGCAGAACCCCTCGTCCCAGATCCAGCGCCGGATGCTGGGCAGGCGTGTCCCCAGGCTTCCATCGAGCCGCATCACGGGAGGCCCGCCCCCGTCGGGATTGTCCAGGGAGCGCACAAAGGCCTCCGGATCGGCGGCGATGCGCTCAAGCTCCTCATCAGCCGCCGCCTTGCCGCGCACATTGTCAGACGACCAGCCCCGCCGCAGCGCGTCGGCATAGGCGGGCAGCAGGTCCAGGCTGGGGGTCTCGAGCGTGACGGGCATGGTCTCCTCAGTCGGTGCGGCCGCCGAACTCCAGCAGGTTGCCATCGGGATCGGCGACGATGAAGTTCCCCTGCCCCTGACCATGCCAGGGTTCGCGCTTGAGCGGCCGGTGGATGGACGCGCCCCGGGCCTCCAGCTCCAGGAACAGCAGCCGGGCGTTGCTGACCGCAATGGCCGCCGACAGAAGCTCGCCGCCGACGCTGTGGTCCATCACCGGACGCTTCACCTGCCGCATGCAGATCGACGCCGCGTCGCGGACCAGCACTCCAAAGAAGGGCGGGTCGCCGTAGGTCAGGGCGGCGCGAAAGCCCAGCACGTCGACGTAATAGGCCAGCGAACGGCGGAAATCGGCGACGAACACATAGGGTTCGGCCGCCCTCAGCACGGGGGTCTGCGGATAGGGAACAGGCTTGTCGGCGACCATCTGGCGCTCTCCTTGGGTGAGCAGCGCCGCCCAACTCTCGAAACCTTCCCGCCGGGCGACAAGCCTCTGGGCCTCTGCGAGCTTGAACTCGCGGGCCATGATCTCGCCATCGGTGAGGCCGGCGCAGTCCGGCAGGGTTCCGCGGATCATGGCGGCGACCGTATGACGGCCTTCGCGATGCCAGCGTACGATCTGCTTGGCCTGCTTTTTCAGGTTCTCGATATCGGGCATGGGGGCGCTGTAGGTTGAGGTTCGTAGGCGGGCCTGGCCCCCTCGGCCGCATCAGCCGGTGCGCCCTACAGCGACGCGAAGACCAAAGCCCACGACCGCAGGCCTGTCAACGAAAACGGGCCCGGAGGTTTCCCTCCGGGCCCGCGAAAGAGACGCGAAATGCGCCGCTTCAGTCCTACTTGATTTGGACCGAAGCGCCGGCTTCTTCGAGCTTCTTCTTGATCTCTTCAGCTTCCTGCTTGGAGATGTTTTCCTTGATGTTCTGAGGAGCGCCTTCCACCAGGTCCTTGGCTTCTTTCAGGCCGAGGTCCGGACGCACGCCGCGAACTTCCTTAATCACGTTGATCTTCTTGTCGCCGCCGCCGGTCAGGACGACGGTGAACTCGGTCTGCTCTTCGACGGCTTCAGCCGGGGCGCCGGCGGCGGCGGGAGCCGCAGCGGCCACCGGAGCGGCGGCGGAAACGCCCCACTTTTCTTCCAGCATCTTGGAGAGCTCAGCGGCCTCCAGGACGGTCAGAGCCGACAGGTCTTCGACGATCTTTTCGAGGTTAGCCATGGGATTTTGATCCTTGAGAGATTGGGGGTGTCGGGAAAATGACGATCAGGCGGCGTCTTTGGCGGCGTATGCGCCCATGACGCGGGCCAGCTGACCGGCCGGCGCCTGCAGGATGCCGGCGATCTTGGTCGCGGGCGCCTGGACGAGGCCAATGATCTTGCCGCGGAGCTGGTCGAGCGAGGGCAGAGTCGCGAGCGCGCTCACCCCGGTCTTGTCCAGAACCTGCGTGCCCATCAGGCCGCCCATGATCACGAGCTTGTCGTTCTCTTTGGCGAACTGAGTGGCGACCTTGGCGGCGGAGACCGGGTCCGGGCCGTAGGCGATGGCGACGGGGCCAGTGAAAAGGGCGTCGCCCTCCTCGCC
>JAHUZY010000144.1 GCA_019264505.1 Phenylobacterium sp.
GTGGAGCGGGGCGCTGCGGCGGATCAGCGAGACCAGATCAGCGCGTACTCGCCGGCGGTATCGGTCTCTGAGAGGGTGGCGTAGATCGGTGCCGGGAAGGTCGGATCGTCGAGCTTGACCGAGAAGTAGGCGCGATCCTCGCGGCTGGTCTTCTTCCAGGCGGCCCCAATGTCGAGGTTGCCGACGGTGACGCGGAAGTCGGGAGACTTGTCGCCATTCCTCTCAATCGGGCGGAAGACGGCCTTGGTGTTGAGGGTGAGCGTCTTGATGACGCCGTTGAACTCGCCCTTGTCATTGGCGGTGAAGGTGCCGATCGTAGCCATGTCGTAATCTCCATTTGCTCGAGCCACGCCCATCGCGGCCTCGATGGCGATCGACGGATCGGTGGCGAGCGGCTGCGCACCGTGGGCGGCCGGAACGAAGTGCAGGACGGCGGCGGGCGGCTTTTTTGGATCGCGATGCAAAGCCGGAGGCGGCGGAAAAAAGCCGTGCGACGCCGTTGCGCCAAGACGATCGAGACGGAGGCGTCCTCCGATCAGATCAGGCCATTACGAGGCTGTGCGGGGTGGTCGGCAAATATCGGGGCGGAACATGGCATCGACGGCGCCATGCCTCACGCGGGCCAAGAGCATCAGCGGGCGTTAGCCGGTCCCCCGCTTGGCCGGGCGATCATCACTGCCGAGGACGTGAAGCGAAGGCGAGCGTTCGCCTCGTGAAGTCGGCCAGCTCGCGATCGTTAATCGCCTCGGTTTGGTAAGCCGGGTTCTCATCGTGGTGATAGCGGTTGCCGAAGTCGAGAAGCGCCCGTAGCTCGGCGGTGTCGTTTGGCCCCAGTATCTCGTCGGCCGTTCCGAGCCGTTGACGGCAAATATCTGCGAACTGACCGAGCTTACCGCCGGGCCTGAACTGCGCGGGGAAGGCGACGCGGACAAAGGTTTCGAGCATCGGGCGAAGCGACTCCGCGATCTTGCGCTCGACGGCCGGGTCCGCCGCTTGGAGATAGGCGAGCGCATCGGCGTGTCTCTTGTCGTGCAGCGTAATCATGTCGCCGGTGACGTCCCAGGCCACCAGCGTCGAGCCCTGCTGCGCGCGCACAACCTGGAGCGAGGCGCGCGGGAGCGCGCCGCACTTTTCCCAGACATTGAGGATGAACGGCTTCGAGTGCGAGAGGACGATGACCTGCCCCACGGCGCCCGCGAGACGGTGAATCTCTTGCACGGTGTGCAGGGTGCGGTGCTCATCAAGGCTGCTCATAGGATCGTCGATCACGACAATCTTCTGCGCGAGCGCCTGGTCACGTTCGAGCGTGGCGAAAAAGAAGGCGAGCGCCAAGGTGTTGCGGTCGCCAGCACTCAGCGCGGTCCGGAAACACGGTCCCTCGGCAGCGTTGAGCCCCACGGCGATATTGTTGATGAGCACATTGTAGTTGGCGGCCGATCCGCCGCGATTGTTCACGGGGGCGACGTTGCCCAAGCGAAAGCCGGCGTTGAAACGACGCAGATAGTCGTTCACCGCGTCTTGGTAGGCCGGGAAGACGTTCTGACGATATTGGTTCAGCGCCTCGCGGGCTTGGTCCCGCGCGGTCTCGGTCCGGCCCTTCTCATCGCGCTCGTCAACATAGGCGGTGCAGAGCGCGGCCATGTCCGGCTGATGTCGGGCCTCGACAGCGCGAAGCCGCGTCAGATCGGCGGCAAGCGCGGCGACGTTGGCCGCGCGCGCTTCTTCCTTGACGAGTGCCAGAGCCTCATTCGCCTGCACCAAGACCGCAGCAACCCGATCAAGGCCCACCCGCTGTTCCTCATAGGTCGCGACGGCGGCGCGCACGTCGTCGCCTAGCGCCAAGGGCTCCAGCGGGGCGGCCTGCTTGGCTTTCAAACGCTCCATGATGCCGTCGCGGGCGGCTTTCCAGGCGCGCGCAATTTCCGCGGTGTCGATCTGGATGGCGGGGACTTCCGTGAAAGCCTGCCAAAATTCGCGGCGCTCGATCGCTTCGCGCACGGTGCGCTCGAAGGCGGCCGGCACGTCGCCGGCATGGGTGGTCGTGAGGGCTTGGATCGCGTTGGCGATGTCGCGCTTCAAGTCGTTGTAGGCGTCACCGAAATAGGCGCGGTAGTGCCCGATCACGGAAGAGCCGGCGAGATCCTGGGCGCAGAACGGACAGATGGCCGGGCCTGCCGCCGCGGCATGGTCGGCGTGCGTCAGCCCTTCGCCAATCCAGCGCTCACCGCCACGGGCAAGCAGCGCGATATGGGCCTGCACCCGCTCGGCCGCCGCCTCTTCCAGACCCGGCAAATCTCGGCCGAGAAGCCCGTCCAAGGCGTCGAGGTCGAAGGCTGGCAGGGAGAGCGCTGGAAATATCGCTGCCGTCGCGACCACCTCCGACGACCGCGCTGCGGCCAGGCGCTTTTCTGCGTCGGCCAATTCCCGGTCGAGGTCGGGGATCGGTTGCAGCGCGCAGAATGCCTCGGCGTCGAGCCCGCCGCGCCGCGCGGCGGGAATCGCATCGGCCTTGGCGCGGAGATCACGGTTGTGCTGCTCGATCCGATCGACATGCGTTTGCACGGCGGCGTTCAGCGCGACACCCTGGCTCCCGACGATCAACTCATGCAGGTTCTGGCGATTGCCGGGAATAACCTCAATGCCCGAGCACACGTTCTGCGCAACGAACTCATCGTCGAAAACGGCGACATTGGGCTCGGTTCGGGACCAGGCGCCGTTTTCGAAGACGGCGGGCGCTCCGGCGGCCAAGCCGATCACCACATGCGGGGGATTGGCGGCGCCGAGACGATGCCGATCGCTGATCGGCGCGGCGGCCCCCGTTGCGAGGGAGCGCAGGATGGCGGTGAGCGTCGTCTTCCCGCGCCCATTCTCGCCATAGACAACCGTGAGCTTCGCGAACGGAATCTGAGCGCCAGCGTTCACCGAATCGAACTGGCCAATATTCCGCAGTAGTTGAATTGCCTGGACCACGCCGAATCCCCCCTTGGTCCGCCACTATACTATGGATGGCACAACCATAAGCTCTCCGTCGCGAGGGTCAGCGATGATTCAGGTCAAAACCACCGGCCTGCGAACCTTTGGCCTGCGCTGCCCGGCCGACATCGCCAGATTGCGGGTCCGGGCCACGATTCTCAGAATGGCGGCGCCATGATGGAATTGCCGGAACGCGGCGACAACGGCCGGATCGACGAATGTCGTCGTGGTTTGGCTGTCTGCCGGGACGGTGACGGTGCCGGGGGGCACTTCGTGCTGCCATCCCCGCGCGGCGCGAAAGCTCAGGACCAGTTGGCCGAATGTCGGATAGGCGTGGTCGATATGAGCCGCGTCGATGGTGATAAGCTCATCGGTCAGCTCGCAGGGAACGCGGCCGAGTTCGTCGCCGTAGGTCTTGAAGTGCCGGGCTTTGGCGGCTTTCAAATCTGCGGCCACCGCCGCCCGGCAGGCGTCATAGAAC
>JAHUZY010000218.1 GCA_019264505.1 Phenylobacterium sp.
GCAGGTGCCGTTGCAGGAGCGCGACGCTGGGCGGGCCGGGGGAGGGGACCATCGTCGGAGCCAGGAACCCCTCCTGCCCATGGCGGATCGTGAACCGATAGCCGTCCCAGTCGCTGGCCACCACCGGCAGCCCCGCGGCCATGGCCTCCACCGGCGCCAGACCGAAGGTCTCCTGGATATTGTCCACCAGGGACAGGAAGATGTCGGCTGCGGCCCACATCTCGCTCAGCAGGACGGGATCATTGCCGTCGATCCAGTGCAGGGTCGAAGTCGGCGCATAGGCCCGCCCCGCCTCCTCGAAATAGCCCCGGTGGCTTTCCTGCGGAAACCAGCCGGCCAGGGCGAAATGCAGCGGCCGCCCGACGATCCTGCCGGCCTCCTCCACCGCCCGGAACATGGGCTGAGGCGAGGCCTTCTCATAGAAGGACAGCCGCCCGACCCAGAGCGCCAGCACGTCGTCCTCCGCCAGGCCCAGCCGGGCCCGCGTCGCCTGGCGCACGTCGGGGCGATCGGCCTGGGCGGCGAGCTCGTCCAGCTCAACCCCCAGCGGCAGGATCGGCAGTTGCGGCATCGGCCGCCTGGCCCCTCCGAACCGCTCGCCGAGATAGTCCGTCCAGCCCTCGAACATCGCGCTGATGGAGTCATGCACCGCCGGCGAGGTGCAGATGATCGCATCCCAGGGATGGGTGGGCGCCAGGCTGGCCTGGGCGATTTCCTCGCGCGTCATCGGGGGGGCGATGGTGTGGATCAGGCCCACCAGGCTGTAGCTGTTGTCCAGGCCGGCGCCCCGTCTGGCCCAGGCCATCTCGGCCAGGTCGGCCTTGCCCCGAAACAGCGTGCCCGCCTGGCGCGCCCGACCGAGCTCCAGCAGGGAGGCGGTCTCGATCCGGGTGGTCAGGGGATCGGCGCCCTGAAGGGCGGCGGCGATATCGGCGGCGGAGGTTTCCACGGCCGTCAGCATATGCAGACGATCAAAGCCGCCATAACGGGCAAGCGCGCGATAGAGGGCGAGGTTGGCCACGTCGCGGCCGAAGGGGTTGGGACCTAGTCCCAGTCCGCCGCCCAGATGGTGGATCGCCAGTTCGCCCGACATGCCTGATTCCCGCCGCGCTCCGGGCGGCCGGTTGTTATCAGACGGCGTCGAGGCCGATGTCCAGAGCCGCGGCGGAGTGGGTGAGGGCGCCGACGCTGATGACATCCACGCCGGTCTCGGCGATGGCCCGGACGGTCTCCAGATTGACCCCGCCTGAGGCCTCCAGGGTCGCTCGCCCCTTGGCGGCGGCGACCGCGGTCCGCAGGTCGTCCAGGCTGAAATTGTCCAGCATCACCACGTCCGGGCCGTGCCGCAGGGCGTCCTCCAGCTGGTCCAGCCCGTCGACCTCGACCTCCACCTTCATCAGATGGCCAGCGAAGGCCCGCGCTCGGCGGACGGCCTCGGCCACGCCGCCGCAGGCGGCGATGTGGTTGTCCTTGATCAGGATGGCGTCATCCAGGCCAAACCGGTGGTTGACCCCGCCGCCGCAGCGCACGGCGTATTTTTCCAGATGGCGCAGGCCGGGCGTGGTCTTGCGGGTGTCGACAATGCGCGCGCCCGTCCCTTCCACCACGTCCACATAGGCCCGGGTCAAGGTGGCGACGCCGCAGAGCCGGCCCAGCAGGTTCAGCCCCGTGCGCTCGGCCGAAAGGATGGCGCGGGCGTTGCCTTGGGCGCGGGCCAGGACGGTCCCGGCCGCGAGCGGTTGGCCATCGGCCACCAGGGTCTCGAACCGGGCCCCGGGATCCAGGGCCGCGAGGGCCAGCCTGGCGCAGGCGACGCCGGCGGCCACGCCGGGCTTGCGCGCGGCGAAGGCGACCGATAGCTGGGCGTCGGCCTCGATACAGGCCATGGCGGTGACATCGCCGGCCCGGCCCAGGTCTTCGGCCAGGGCTGCGCGCACCACGGGCTCAATCAGCAGGTCGGGAAGGGGCGCGGTCATTCTGCGGCCATGCAGGCGGGCGCGCCCGAGGTCGCTCCCAGGGTCAGGAAGGTGCGCTTGGGCTCAGCAGGCGCCTCAGGGGCGTCGAGGCGGAAGTGGGCGCCCAGGCTCTCCCGGCGGTTCAGGGCGCAGCAGGCGGTCAGACGCGCGGCGGTGAGATCGGCGCAGAGGCCATAGGCGCCTTCCAGCTCCCCGATCAGGTCGATCAGCCGGGTCAGGCCCGGGGCGTCACGCACCACGCCGGCCTCGGCGCTCATGGCCATGCGCAGGCCCGAAAGGGCGGCGTCGGGCAGAACCGGCGCGGCGACGCCCGGCTGGATGCGGGTGCGGACTTCGGCGGCGTCCCGGGCGGCGGCGCCGGCGCGGGTCCCGAATACGGCGGCCTCCAGCAGGGAGTTGGACGCCAGGCGGTTGGCGCCGTGCACGCCGGTGGACGCGCACTCGCCCGCCGCATAGAGGCCAGCCAGGGTGGTGGCGCCATCGGCGTCGGTGACGATCCCGCCCATGTGATAGTGGCAGGCCGGCGCCACGGGGATCGGCTGAACCCGAGGATCGACGC